>NZ_JCAXWU010000006.1:0-288736 GCF_059759695.1 Klebsiella sp. M041 | reverse complement strand
GCGCCGCCCGGCAATGAACATCCGGTGCCAGGCGCCTGTTTTTGCCCGGTGGCGGCTGCGCCTTACCGGGCCTACGAACTGCGACAAATGTCACGGAAACGTAGGCCGGCGCAAGCGCAGCGCCGCCCGGCAATGGGCATCCGGCGCAAGGCGCCTGTTTTTGCCCGGTGGCGGCTGCGCCTTACCGGGCCTACGAACTGCGACAAATGTCACGGAAACGTAGGCCGGCGTAAGCGCAGCGCCGCCCGGCAATGGGCATCCGGCGCAAGGCGCCTGTTTTTGCCCGGTGGCGGCTGCGCCTTACCGGGCCTACGAACTGCGACAAATGTCACGGACCGGCTTAAAAATCCATCTTCACCGTGAACTGTACCTCACGCGGATCGCCAATCTGATTGCCGAGGTTATTGGTGCCGATGGAAGAGGTGTAATAGGTCTTATCAAACAGATTCTTCACATTCACCTGCAGCGTCACCGGATACTGCAGTTTCATCTTATAGGCGGCAAACACATCCGCCACCGCATAGCCCTGCAGATAATAATCCGCGCCGTTGGTGCCGGAGCGCTTGCTGAGCGCATGGCCGCCGCCGCCCACCGTCAGGGTGTTGCTGTTATAGACGTTATGAATGTCATAGGTCAGGAACAGCGAACCGGTGTGTTTCGGTACGTTCGGCAGCGGTTTCCCGGCGTAATCCGGATCTTCCAGCACTTTGGCGTCGGTGTAGCCGTAGCTGGCGATCACGCTGAGGTTATCGGTGATGGACCCCGCCAGATCCACTTCCACGCCCTGGGAACGCACCTTGCCCGCGGTTTTGGCCACCGTCTCATCGCCAATGCTCTCGGTGTACAGCACGTTACGCTTGTGAATATCAAACAGCGCGATATTGGCGGTAATGCCGTTTAACAGGTCGAATTTGGCGCCCACTTCATAGGAGGTGGACTCTTCCGGCGGCAGCTCGCCGATATAGCTGGCGATCGACGACTGCGGCATAAACGACTGGGCGACGTTGGCGAACAGGGAGACGTTCGGCGTCACCTTGTAGACCAGGCCGGCCTTTGGCGTCCATTTCTCATCGCGGCTGTCGGTATTGACGTTAAACGGTCGGCCTTTACCGGCGTACTGGGTGTAGTACTGGTAGCGCACGCCAGCGACCGCGATCCAGTTGTCAGTCAGGTACAGCGCGTCCTGCACATAAGCGGCATAGCTCTCCTGCTGGATCCGCTGGTCGCTGTCGGACGCGGAGACGGTATTACAGGTGTCGAGGGTGCCATAGACCGGATGATAGATGTTAAAGCCTTTGACGTTCTTGCAGCGCAGCATATCGGTGCGCAGCAGATCGTAATTCTCATAGGCGACGCCGGTCAGCAGTTCGTTATAAAAGCCGCCCACCACCACGTTGCCCTGCAGGTCAGCGCGGGTGGAGTGCATCTTCTGCGTTGAACCGTGGGTACCGTCGACCCGGCGGGTGAGGTTGCCGGTCGCCGAATCATAGGCCATTACCCGCGCCTGGTTATCGTTATAGTGATCCTGGCTGTAGCTGTAATCGAAGCGCGCGGTCCAGGCGTCGTTAAGGCGATACTCGGCGTTGAGCTGGGCGAGGTCGGAATAGCCATCGGTAATATTAAACGCTTCATCGAAGCGGGTTTTGCGATCGACGTTCACCGCATGGCCGGTATTCAGATCGAAAATAGTGCCGCGGTCAAAGGGCGCGCTGTAGTCGCGGTGCGAATAGGACGCGGTCACCGTCGCCCGGTCGCCAAACCAGGTCAGGGAAGGGGCGATAAAGCGGCTTTTGTTTTTACCGAAATTGCGCCAGTAATCTTCATTCTGATATTCCCCAATCAGCCGGTACGCCAGATTTGTGCCTTCGATGGGGCCGGTGACGTCGACGCTGCCGGTACCGCCGCCAAAGCTGGTGGACGTCGCGGAAACCGAACCGGAGAACTGCCGCTCCGGACGTTTGGTGATGACGTTGATCAGCCCGCCGGGGTCGAGAATACCGTACAGCGTCGAGGCGGGTCCCTTCAGGACTTCCACCCGTTCGGTGGCGGCGTTAAAGCTGCGCGGCAGAACGGTGCGCAGACCGTTGGTCATGATCGAGCCGTCGCGGTTAGCGCCGAAGCCGCGGCGGGTAAAGGCGTCCTGGGTGCCGCCGAGGGTGTTGGTTTGCACCACGTTGGCGACGTTATACAGCGCCTCGTCGAGCGAGGTGGCGTGCTGATCTTCGAGAACCCGGTCGCTGACGGTATTCACCACCTGCGGAATATCCAGCAGCGGCATCGAGGTCAGCGTCGCGGTAGAGGAGCTGAGCGGTTGATAGCCGCTGGTGGCGCTCTGCTGGGCGCCGTCGGCCACCACGGTGATGGTCTCTTCCGCGTCGTTGTTACCTTTCGCCGCGTTATTTTCCGCGGCCATTAATCCCGGTGAGGCTAAAAAAAGAAGCGAAAAAAGCGCCCGCCCTTGCAACGAGGTGAAGGCGACATGGGGTTGAGTCATTATCTTTTTCTCGTGAACGAATCTGCCTTTGCGGTCAGATAAAGCCAATAAAATGATTGCCCTGAATAATAAAACACGCGATTTAGCGTCTGAATGCGCCTTTATACGTGTAATTGAGAATCATTCAACCATGAAGGAATGTAGTAGTAAACGTTATGCAAGATAAAAAATCAGCGGCGGGGAACAGGGCGTTTTAAACACCTCCATCAGGGAATATCATGTGGTTATCTCTTTGATATTATTTTATTTTAATTCCATTGCGTTAGCGCGGCCTCGCTGCAGTCATCGTCCGCGCCAGAAGACGATGGCGACTATTGACTACTACATTCATCCCCGTCATGATCAAAAGAGAATGAGATTTATTTTGATTTGACTGCAGAATGTCCAGCCATCGCCTGGAACGCTGCGGCGCAGGAGCGAGTTATGCCACAGCGGGTGACACCTGCAGAGCAGGGGATCGTACTGGATGCCCTGTCGGCCGGCTACGGCCAGACCCTGATCGTTGACGACATCAACCTGACCATCCCCACCGGCAAAATGACGGTGCTGGCCGGGGCGAACGGATCCGGCAAATCCACGCTGCTGTCGACCATCGCCAGGATGCTGAAACCGCTCGGCGGCTGCGTGCGTCTGGACGGGCAAGCCATTCATCAGATGCCGACGAAGGCCGTCTCGCGCCAGCTCGGCATCCTGCCGCAATCGCCGCTGACGCCGGAAGGGTTAACGGTTTTCGAACTGGTCTCGCGCGGTCGCTTCCCGTGGCAGGGGCTGATGCGCCAGTGGTCCGACGCCGATGAGCTGGCGGTGGAAGAGGCGCTGCGCTTAACGGGCACCCGCGAGTTCGCTCATCTGCCGGTGGACAGCCTCTCCGGCGGCCAGCGTCAGCGCTGCTGGATCGCCATGGCGCTGGCCCAGCAAACGGCGACCATTCTGCTGGATGAACCGACCACCTGGCTCGACCTGCGCTATCAGGTCGATATTCTCGAACTGCTACAGACCCTGACCCGCGATCATGGCCGCACGGTGGTGACGGTGCTCCATGATCTTAACTTTGCCGTCAACTATGCCGATCTGCTGGTATTCCTTAAACAGGGGCGCATCGCCGGCACGATTAGCGACGGTGAAGTCTGTAGCCCTGAGCTGATTAAACGCGTGTTTGACGTTGACGTGCAGATGTCGATTAACCCGCAAACCGGCAAACCGTTCTTTATGCCGTTTCGCGCCCGCCAGGCGGCGGCACAATGAGTGTGGTTAGCCTGCATCCCGCGCGGCGGCGCGCCCGTCCCCGGCTGGCGCTGCTCCTGCTTACGCTGCTGCTTATTGCCGGCTCGCTGGTGCATCTTGGCCTGGGCGCCCGCTGGATCGCCCCGCAGACGGTGCTGCAGGCGCTGCTGGAGTACAACCCGCGTAACTTCGATCAGCGGATAATCGTCGAACTGCGCCTGGTGCGGCTGGCGGCGGCGCTGCTGACCGGCGCGGCGCTCGGCGTCGCCGGGCTGCTGTTGCAGACGGTGATCCGCAACCCGCTGGGCGAGCCGCATATCCTCGGCCTTAACGCCGGCGCGTCGCTGGCGGTGGTGGCGACCTCTGCGCTGGGGCTCTCCTTCGGCGCTTTCCCCGCCGCGCGGCCGCTGACCGCCGCCTGCGGCGCGGCGCTGCTGTTCGGCGGGGTGATGGCGCTGGCCACTGCCGGTCGCGGCGGAGCGACGCCGCTGCGCATCACGCTGTGCGGGGTAGCGTTGTCGGCGTTTGCGTCGGCGGTGACGGCGGCGATATTAATTCTCGATGAACAAACGCTGCTGGCGATGCGCACCTGGCTGGCGGGCGATCTGGCCGGGCTGAACTGGAGCACGCTGCGGACGGCGCTGGTCCCGGCGCTGATCGGCCTTGGCGTTGCACTGTTCCTTGCCCCGCGCCTCAACGTGCTGGCGCTGGGGGATAAGGTAGCGCTGGGCCTCGGCGTGAACCTCGTCCAGACCCGGCTGCTGGGCCTGCTGGCGATTGCGCTGCTCTGCGGCGCGGCGGTGGCGGTGGCCGGGCCGATCGGCTTCGTCGGGCTGGTGGTGCCGCACGTGGTGCGCCGTTTGGTGACGGAAGATATTCGCCTGGCGCTGCCCCTGGCGGCGCCGGTAGGGGCGCTGGTGCTGCTCCTGGCGGATATCGCCGCCCGGACGCTGGTCGCCCCTCAGGAGCTGGCCACCGGGGCGATGACCGCCCTGGTGGGCGCGCCGCTGTTTATCTTTATCGCCGCGAGGTTTTTTAAATGATGCGCGCCGTCCATCGGGCCGGCTTTCGGCCGCTGGTTTTCGCTTCCCGCCAGCTGCTGCTGCGCCCGGCGGCGCTTAACATTGCCGCCTTAATGCTGCTGATGCTGCTGGCGCTGGGGCTGTACAGCCTCAGCCGCGGCAGCTATCCACTGCCCGCGTCGACGCTGGCGCGGGCCCTGCTGGCGCCGCAGGAGATTGGCGAGCAGTCGCGCTTTATTCTGTTTGATATCCGCCTGCCGCGGATCCTGATGGCGCTGCTGTGCGGGGCTATGCTGGGGCTGGCCGGCGCGGCGATGCAGAGCATCACCCGCAACGGGCTGGCCGACCCGGGGCTGATCGGCGTCAAAGAGGGGGCCAGCATCGTGGTCCTGGCGCTGGTGCTGTTTTTCCCGGCGGTAGGCCTGGTCTGGCGGCCGCTGGCGGGAATGGTCGGCGGCGTGGCGGTGGCCCTGCTGGTCCTGACGCTGGCGCGCGATTGCTCGCGACCGCGCTTTATTTTAATTGGCGTCGGCGTCTCCTGGACCCTGGCGGCGGCGGTCGGCATCTTTATGACCACCGCCGACGTTCGCGACGTGCAGACGGCGATGATCTGGCTGGCGGGCAGCCTGCAGGCCGCCACCTGGCCGCTGCTGGCGGTGGCCTTTTGCTGGGCGCTGCCCGGGGCCATTATCCTGTTCTGTACCGCCCGGGCGGCGGACGCGGCGCTGCTGGGCGACCGGACCGCCATCGGCCTTGGGGTGCGTCTGCAGCAGCTCACGCTGCTGCGCTTTTTCGCCCCGGTGCTGCTGACCTCGGCCAGTGTCTCCTGTGTCGGCAGCCTGGGCTTTGTTGGCCTGATGGCGCCGCATATGGCGCGTTTTGTGCTGCGCGGCGGCCAGGTATCGCTGCTGAGCGGAAGCGCGCTGATTGGCGCCTTGCTGGTGCTGGTGACCGATACCCTTGGCCGGCTGGCGTTTGCGCCGCTGCAGATCCCGGCGGGGATTGTTATTGCCCTGGTGGGCTGCCCGTTTTTTGTTGTCTTGCTCTGGCGTCGCCGCGATGCCCTTTAACCAGGAAGGTATTATGCGTTGGTTCGTCTCATTGCTGCTGTTGCTGACGGGGGCCGTCAGCGCCGCCGACCCACAAACTCAGACTTTTACCGATGATTTAGGCCGCACGGTCACCGTCCCGCTCCATCCGCAGCGTATCGTTTCGATGCACGATCTCGACATTACCATTCCGCTGATTGAGCTCGGGGCGCCGCCCATCGCCAGCCACGGCCGGACGCGACCGGACGGCAGCCACTATCTGCGCTCCAGCGCCCAGCTCACCGGCGTCGATTTCGACAATAGCGATATCCGCTTTATTGGCACCGCCGATATCGATCTGGAAGCGGTGGCCGCCGCCAGGCCGGATCTGATCATCACCGAGCCCAGCCGTCACGTGTCGGTGGAGCAGCTGGAGAAGATTGCCCCGACGGTGAGCATCGACCATCTGCAGGGCAGCGCCCCGGAGATTTACCGCAAGCTGGCGCAGCTGACCGGCAGCCAGCCGCGGCTGGCGATCCTCGAGCGTCGCTATCAGGAGCAAATCAAGCAGCTGAAAGCGATGGTCAACCCGTCGCAGTACAGCGTCTCGGTGATCCAGGCGAACAACGGCAAGGTCACGGTGCATCATTCTTACCACGCGCTGGGTCGGGTGCTGCGCGACGCCGGGTTCCGCTTTCCGCCGTTGATTGAGCGGATCCCCGACGGCCAACGAATTGACGTCAGCGCGGAACAGCTGCCGGAGCTGGACGCCGATTTTGTCTTCGCCACCTGGCGGTCGGATACCGGCGGTAAGCCGCAGGATGAGCTGCAGGCGATGGAAGGCGTGATGCCCGGCTGGTGCGACTTTATGCGCGCCTGCCGCACCGGGCGCTATATTTTGCTGCCGCGGGAGGAGGTGATCTCCAACTCCTACGCCGCGCTCTCTCTGATGGTGGCCCAGGTGCAGTCGCATATTGCCGGCAGACCGATCCCGGCGGAGGCCAAATGAAAAACGCGGTAAAAAAAGAGAAGGGGCGGGTCGACCTGTTCGGCGAACGCTATCGCGCCCGGGCGCATCAGCTCTCTCCCCGCCTGCGGGCCGTGGTCAGCTATATCAACGACAACCGCGAGGTGGTGCTGGAGCAGACGGCGATGGAGATCGCCACCGCGACCCAGACCTCTGACGCCACGGTGGTGCGCGCTATCCAGGCGCTGGGCTTCGCTGGGCTGCGCGAGCTTAAGCAGACTATGGAGCGCTGGTTCGGCACCTCGGTCACCTCGGCGGAAAAGATGCGCTCGACGGTCACTGCACTCGCCAGCGACGTCAATTCCAGTATTGATTTTGTGCTTGAAGGGCACCAGCGGGTCTGCGAGGTCCTGTCGCGGGCCGACAATCGCGCGGCGGTGGCCCAGGCGGTGGCGTTGCTCAGCGACGCGCGCCAGGTGGGGATCTTCGGCATCGGCGCCTCGGGGATCCTCGCCGAGTACACCGCCCGGCTGTTCAGCCGCATTGGCCTGCCGGCTTACGTGATGAACCGCACGGGCTTTAGCCTCGCTGAACAGCTTATCGGCCTGCAGCGCGGCGATGTGCTGATCATGATGGGGCAAAAATCCCCCCATCGCGAAGGGATGACCACCCTGCGCGAGGCGAAGCGGCTGGGAATTCCGACCATCCTGCTGACCCAGGCGGTGGACTCGCGCTTCAGCCAGGAGGCGCAGGTGGTGATCGACGTCCCGCGCGGCGGGGACAGTAGCCGGATGCCGCTGCACGGCACGGTGCTGGTCTGTCTGGAGATGATTGTCCTGTCGGTGGCCTCGACCACGCCACAAAAAACGGTGAAATCCCTGAAGCGAATCAACGACCTGCACCGGGCCATCGGTAAATCCGGCGGTAAACGGGCCAGTTGATAAGATAATTCACCAGCGGGAAGGTTTCCGGTTGCATACAAAAGTAAGTGTGTGTATTTTTATGCAAAATAAATGCATAAAAAGGATATCTCATGGTTAAGAATTTGCTCAAAGCGTGTTTCATGATGGCCGCGCTGACGGCAGCCGGACAGGCGGCTGCGGAAACCTACACCGTCGGCTCCGGCGGCACCTACCGGCCATTTGAATTTGAAAACAGCCAGAAACAGCTGGAAGGTTTTGATATCGATATCATCAAAGCCATCGCCAAAGCCGAAGGCTTTGACGTCAAACTGGTCAATACCCCATGGGAAGGCATCTTCGCCACGCTGAACACCGGCGACCGCGACATCATCATCTCCGGGATCACCATCACCGATAAACGCAAACAGATGGTCGATTTCTCCGCGCCGTACTTCCCGGCCGAGCAGTCTATCGTCGTCGCTCAGGATTCGCAGGTCGATTCCCTGGCGGCCCTGAAAAACGAGAAGGTCGGGGTGGTGAACTCCAGCACCGGCGATATCGTGGTCTCTGAGGTACTGGGCAAAAACAGCACGGCGATCAAGCGCTTCGACAATACCCCCCTGATGCTCCAGGAGCTGTTCGAGGACGGCGTCAGCGCCGCGGTGGGTGACGTCGGGGTGGTGAAGTACTACATCAAACAGCACCCGGAGAAGCAGTTCAAGCTGGTGCCGGATGCCAAATTTGAACGCCAGTATTTCGGTATCGCGGTGGCGAAAGGCAACAGCGAACTGCTGGGCAAAATCAACGCCGGTCTGCAGAAGATTGTTGCCGACGGAACTTACGCCAAAATCTATAAAACCTGGTTCGACGACAACGTGCCGACGCTGCCAGCGCAATAACCCACCTTTTTCAGTGACCACGGCTATCGCCCAGGCGATAGCCGTATTTTTTAGGGAAGGACTATGACGGGATTCCGTTGGGAGATCATCGAGGAGTACGGCCCGCTGTTTGTGGACGGCGCCCTGATGACGATTAAATGTACCATTATCTGCGTGATCCTCGGGACGCTGTGGGGGTTAACCCTCGGTCTCGGACGGATGGCTAAGGCCGAGCACGGGCCATGGAAATATATTCTCCGCTACCTGGTGCAGTTTCCGGTGCGCTTTTACGTTAGCGCCTTCCGCGGTACGCCGCTGTTCGTGCAGATCATGGTGGTGCACTTTGCGCTGGTGCCGCTGTTTATTAACCCGCGCGATGGCCTGCTGGTGACCAGCGGCCTGATGAGCGCCGACTTTGCCCGCGAGCTGCGCGCCAGCTACGGGGCGTTCCTCTCCTGCATTGTGGCGATCACCCTTAACGCTGGAGCCTATGTGTCGGAGATTTTCCGCGCCGGCATCCAGTCGATCGACAAAGGGCAGATGGAGGCCTCCCGCGCGCTGGGCATGCCGTGGTGGAAAACCATGCGCAAGGTGATCCTGCCCCAGGCGTTTCGCCGCATTCTGCCGCCGCTGGGCAACAACGCCATCGCCATAGTCAAAGACTCGTCGCTGGCCTCGGCGATAGGCCTGGCCGATCTGGCCTATGCCGCGCGCACCGTCTCCGGCGCCTACGCCACCTACTGGGAACCCTATCTGACCATCTCCCTGGTCTACTGGGTGATCACCTTCCTGCTGGCGCAGCTGGTTAACCGTCTGGAAAAGAGGTTTGGCAAAAGTGATTCACATTAATAACTTACATAAGCGCTTCGGCGACAGCCACGTGCTGCGCGGCATCAGCTGCGACATTAAACCGCAGGAAGTGGTGTGCATCATCGGCCCCTCCGGCTCGGGGAAAAGTACCTTTCTGCGCTGTATGAACGCCCTCGAGACGGTCAGCGAAGGCGAGGTGGTGGTCAACGGCTTTGCCGCCCACGACCGCACTACCGACCTCAACAAGATCCGCGAAAGCGTCGGCATGGTGTTCCAGCGCTTTAACCTGTTCCCGCACATGACGGTGCTGGAAAACCTGATTATGGCGCCGATGAATCTGCGCAATATGCCGCGCCAGCAGGCGGTCGACCTGGCGGAAGCCTTGCTGGCGAAGGTGGGCTTAAGCGATAAGCGCGACGCCTGGCCCTCGAGCCTGTCCGGCGGCCAGCAGCAGCGCGTCGCGATTGCCCGCGCGCTGGCGATGAAGCCGTCGATAATGCTGTTCGATGAGCCCACCTCTGCGCTGGATCCGGAGCTGGTGGGCGACGTGCTGGAGGTGATGAAAAATCTCGCCAGCGAGGGGATGACCATGGTGATCGTGACCCACGAAATGGGCTTTGCCCGCGAAGTGGCCGACCGGGTGATCTTCATCGACCAGGGCGTGATTCAGGAAGAGGGCAAGCCGGGGCAGATCTTTAGCGCGCCGACCAACCCACGCACCGCCGCGTTCCTCAGCAAGGTGCTGTAAACCGGGCGGGCTGGCGCCAGGCCAGCCCAGCCCGCTGAGTGTGGGCCAGCCCAGCCCGCTGAGTGTGGGCCAGCCCAGCCCGCTGAGTGTGGGCTGGGGAGCGTGAGGGAGTGTAGGCTGCTTTTAGCGTGGTTGGGGAAGGTGTGGGAGTCAGGGTGGGGCAGAGTTGGCCCAGGAGCGGACCATATCGGCCATTGACATGGTTAACGCCCCGATACACGTGATTTATCCGCCTCGACATTTACGCTGACATTCAATCTTTTGGCTTCTATCGTTATCATTTTTTGCGCAAGCGCCATGTCCCCACCGTGCACCCGGTCTATCAACGTCTGGACGATTGTCATCATCAAAAAAGGCTGATTGGCAGGATAAAACTCTGTCATATCAATGCCATGCTCCGCAAGTTCCTGGTGTGCGGCTTTTTCTGTTTGTTCAACAATATTAGCGACTTCCGCAGTCATTTTATCGATATGCTTGAAGACAACGCGATTGATAAAGTCAATTTGCTCAGGCGTGAAATTCTTTTCCATCCGGACTTACCTTTGAGTATTTTAAGTATCCTGAAGCATATCATACCCTGACCAGAGGCGACGGAACCACTGGACGCCTGAAGCTATGCCTGAACATTACAGAGGTTATTACGGTAATCATTTCTTTGTTGTCGAAATGCCCGATGGCGGATTGGTGGCAACGGGGTATCTGGATCTTACCGGGGAAGCGTAGAAGCGATTAAAAGAGGGCTGAAACAGTTAACCCTGACCTCAACACCCAATGCGCAAACCTTCTACGAAAAGCATGGCTTTATGTTTATCAGGGAAAGTAAATACCCATCAAGACTTGCCCAGACAGATGTACGCGGTATGGACATGTCTATTGCACTATAAATTTGAGTTTCCTGTTGCCTTTCAATGTCAACCCTTCGCTCAGCGCTGAAACTCACCAAAGCCACCATCGCCTGGATTTTCTGCCACCGGTCAAAGCGAGTGCGTGGTCCCATTTTTTTAGAATGGCCGTTTCGCCCGCGAAGGAGAGCTTTTGCTCCAAATGGAAATACCGAAATGGCCTTAAGCGACCGGGAATATTTCACCTTATGATGTGAGCGATCCCACTGTTTTTTACCTTGTTATGTTCTGCTTTAATCATTCACAGAAGTGCCATCAGCTTTTAAACTCCACAACGCCTGTCTTCTGTTAAACATTTATCCCGAAAGACCGGTTTCCTGTTCCTGTCGGGCATACACCACCAGCCGCAGGTGTCGGTCTTCATCAACGGTCAGTGAGGTGAATTCGAAAGGGACGGGCTGCTCGTCGACCAGTCAATGACGGACACCATGGCACGGGACCTGCACCTGATGTTGCCGCCACCATAATTTAAACGCTGGCGAGATCCGTTCCAGATCGTTGACCAGTTCAGGAATGTCGGTACTTTGGCTGGCGCGGGTAAAATCCCGGCGAAAGCTGGACAACATCAGCGGCGCCTGTTGCTCCCAGTCAACGATACGCGCCTGCAGGACTGGTCTGCTGGCTGTTGTGGATGATGCAAAAATCGCCACGAATACCGAGATAAACGGCGTTTATCCCTTAACGTCCGGGTCAAACTTAACCGCGAATATGCAGGGTGAGAAATGAGGCTCACCGCGCATAATAAACAAACGCCAGCTTATTGCCGTCGGGATCGCGGACGTAGGCGCTGTGAAAGCCGTCGCCATACTGCGGACGGTGACCGGGCGCGCCTTCGTCACGCCCGCCGAGGCGCAGGGCGAGGGCATGCAGTTCCGCAATATGTTCGACGGAGCGGGCGTTAAGCGCCACCATCGTTCCATTGCCCACCCCGGCAGGCTGCTGATCAAAGGGGACGCCCACGCACAGCCCGCAGGTGTGGTTGCCGTTGAAGGTGCCCCATGAGGCGCCTTGTTCGTTACGGCCGGCTTTGGCGTGCCCCAACAATGCCATTAACGGGTCATAGAACTCGATGGCGCGTGGTAGATCGTTCGTTCCCAGCATAATGTATGAAAACATAGTGTCCTCCTGTTGCGGGCAAAAGGTGACTCTCGCCCGCTTACTGCGTGAAGCGGATGGCAACAGACCCGGCGCTGCGCTCAGCCTCGCCATGGTACACCGCCTCAATATTATTCCCCTGCGGATCCAGCACAAAAGCGGCATAGTAACCAGGATGATAGTGTCGTTCGCCAGGCGCGCCGTTATCGCGGCCGCCATGGGTCAGCGCTGCATGGTAAAAAGCGTCCACCATGTCGCGATCTCTGGCCTGGAACGCCAGATGGTGGCGCCCAGTCAGTTTCCCGGCGGCCTCCGGGCTGTGGCGTGAGGCCACCACCAGTTCGTCAGCCAGCAAGTATTCATTGGCGGTGGCGATCGCCGGGATCTCCAGCGCCGACAGTACGGCGGTATAGAAGTTTTTGCTTGCCTCAAAGTCTTCGACAACCAGCAGAATATGATCGATCAATCTGCCACGATGTAAGGTATTGCTTTCCATGGAATGTCCTCCTGGCAGGGGGGCCGGCAATGGTTAACAGCAGTGAGCCAGCAAAAACAGGATGCCCTCCGGTAAGGGCCATAAAAAAGGCTGGCGCCAGGCCAGCCCGTCAGGACTACTGCGCGGACTCCGTCGCTTCGTCCATGTCCTCTTCCTGCTCGCTGGCGAGCAGGGTTTTCTCGTTTTTACACAGACACTGGATCAGCAGGAACAGCCCGCCGCTGGCCACCAGGGTGGCGATCAGGCCATCGTAGCCGGTGATGCCGATCAGCATGCCGCTGACTACCGGTCCGGCGACGCTGCCGGCGGACCAGAAAAAGCCGAACAGGGCGTTAATCATAATCAGCTTCTGCCCGCTAAAGGTTTTCCCCGCCCGCACCAGCGACAGGGTATACAGCGCCCCCGCCGCGGCGCCCAGCAGCAGACAAATGGCCATCAGCTGAATGCGTGAGCCGAGCATCAGCGGCAGGGCCAGCAGCGACAGGCTGAAGACCACCGCGCAGGCCAGATGCACGCGGCGAATGCCGACCCGGTCGGCCAGCCAGCCGAGCGGGGTCTGGAACATCGCATCCCCGGTAAGCACCACGGTCACCAGCAGCACCGCCATTCCTTCATTAAGCCCCTTGTCCATGCCGTACAGCGGCAGCAGGGCGAGGATGCTGGCGTCGAAGAAGGCGAAGCAGAAGACCCCGGAGGCCAGTACCGGCAGGAAGGCGCCGAGGCTGCGCCAGCTGGCGCGCTCCCCAAGGCTTTCTCGGGTGCCGGTGGGCAGATGGCGCAGCATCAGCAGGCAGACGGCGGTGACCGCGACGATCGCCATCAGCGCCGAGGCCTGCCAGGCGGGGCCGACGGAGATCAGCAGCGGCCCGGCCAGCTGGCAGCCGGTAAAGGCCGAGGCGTAGATGCCGGTGAGGGTGGCGCGCTGGCTGCCCGCCGCGCCGCCGGTGATCCAGCTTTCGCCCAGTACGATAATGACCCCGGAGGCCAGGCCGGTCAGCAGGCGCGGCAGCAGAAGCAGCGTCATATCGGTGGTCATGCATGAGGCGATGGTCGCCAGCGCCAGCAGGATCAGACTGCCGCTCAGCAGCACGCCCATTTCAACGCGCCGGCACAGCGCAGGAGAGAGGAAAGAGGAGATCATCATACCGGCGGGCGGCAGGGCGGCCAGCAGGCCGACGTACAGCGGCGCAACCTGCTGCTGCGCCAGCTCAAGACTGATTAACGGCACCGTATAGCCGGTGATAAATCCCACGAGCGACGCGGCCATGATCATCGCCAGCGTGGGGGCAAGACGATTCTGGTCTGGGTTAAACATTTTATTTCCGATGACGGAGAGGTCAGTAGTGGATCCTTCGGCAAATTGCCGTCCTGAGTTGCATAATAATTAATCGCCTGGCCGTTGTCACCGTTGAAATCACTCCCAAAAAAGGTCCGCCCGGCGGCGGCTGGCGTGTACGCCGCGCCGCCGCCGCATTTCGTGACGTTGTCAGCGTGTTAACGACAGGATATAACGGAGGGAGCGGCAGCGACCCGGCGCCGGTGAGCGACGGGGAAAAACGCAGCGCATGACCCAATTATTCAGCATTACGCTATGCAGGAAAGGAGTAATACATGGCCGTATCGCCGTCACTGATCGCCGAAGCCACAGGCTGGCGACGTGAGTTTCACGCCGCGCCTGAGCTCGGATATCAGGAGCAGGAGACCTCGCGCCGCGTCGCCGAGCTGCTGGTCTCGTTTGGCCTGCAGGTTCATCGCGGGCTGGCCGGCACCGGCGTCGTGGCGACGCTGGAAAACGGCCCCGGGCCGGTTATCGGCCTGCGCGCCGATATGGACGCCCTGCCGATCACCGAGCTGGGGAGCGTCAGCTACCGTTCGCGCCGCGCCGGGGTAATGCACGCCTGCGGCCACGATGGCCACACCGCGATGCTGCTGGCGGCCGCGGCCCATCTGGCGCAGACCCGCCAGTTCAGCGGTACCGTCCACTTTGTCTTCCAGCCGGCGGAAGAGAACCTTGGCGGCGCGCGCAAAATGGTGGAAGAGGGGTTATTCGAACGCTTCCCGATGGATGCGATTTACGCGCTGCATAACTGGCCGGGGATCCCCCTCGGCGAAGTGGCGCTCAGCGATGGCGCGATGATGGCTTCCCTCGACGCCTTCGAGATCACCCTGCGCGGCAAAAGTTGCCATGCGGCGATGCCGGAGAGCGGGGCCGATCCCATCGTCGCCGCGGCGCAGCTGATTATGGCGCTGCAGACCATCCCCTCCCGTCGCCTGTCGCCACAGGATTCCGCGGTGGTCAGCATCACCCAGATAAACGGCGGCGAGGCGATCAACGTCCTGCCGGACACCGTGGTGCTGCGCGGCACCTTCCGCTGCCTGAGCAATCGCGTTCGCGCCCGCGTGCGGGAGCTTATCGAAAGCTATGTGGCCACCCAGCCTCAGGTGTCCGATGTCCGGGGCGAGATTAGCTGGTTTCCCGGGTATCCGGTGACCAAAAACCATGCGCCGCAGGCGCAGCTGCTGCGCGAGGTGGCGGTCGCCACCCTCGGCGCGGAGGCGGTGCGCTGGAACCAGGCGCCGTCGATGGCCTCGGAGGATTTTGCCTGCATGCTGGAGGTCTGTCCGGGGGCCTATTTCTGGATCGGCACCGATGGCGAAACGCCGTCGAAGCCGTTGCATAACGCCAGCTATGACTTTAACGACGCGCTGATTAGCCACGGGGTGGCGATGTGGGTGGCGCTGGTGGAGAAACAGCTGCCGGCGGCGTAACCCGCCGGCAGCGGCAGGAGGGAAGGGAGCGCGCGCTCCCTGAGGTCAGACGTCGGCGGCGGCTTTCAGTCGCGCCTTCATGTCGCTGTAGGCAGTCCAGGCATAGCGCTCCGCCCACTGCTGGTCGGCAATCGCTTCCACTTTCACCGCACAGTATTTGGTCTCCGGCGTTTTGGAGATCGGATCCAGGTTATCCTGGGTCAGCTCATTACAGGCGCCCACCCACCACTGATAGGTCATATAGACCGCGCCCGGGTTGATGCGATCGCTGAGGTCGGCGCGAGTGATAACCTTTCCGCGCCGGGAGCTAACCCACACCAGCTGTTTGTCGGCGATCCCCAGCCGTTGCGCATCCACGGGGTTCATCTGCACCCGTCCCGGCTCGTCGGCCAGCGACTGCAGCGCGGCGCAGTTGCCGGTCATCGAGCGGCAGGAGTAGTGCCCCACCTCCCGCACCGTGCAGAGCACCAGCGGCCATTCATCATCCGGACGCTCCGCCGGCGCGCGCCAGGCGGTGGCGAAAAGCTGCCCTTTACCCGATGGGGTGTCGAAGCGGTTGTCTTTATACAGCCACGGCGTGCCGGGGTGGTCGAGGGTCGGGCATGGCCACTGAACATGGCCCATATCGCCCATTTTCTCCCAGGTCACGCCGTAGAACAGCGGGCAGAGCTCGCGCATCTCGTCCCAGATCTGCTGGTTGTTGTCATAGTGCATCGGATAGCCCATTTCGCTGGCCAGCAGACTGATGATCTCCCAGTCGCGCTTCACATTCCCCGCCGGCGGGATCGCCTGTTCAAACCGCTGAAACCCGCGGTCGGCGCAGGTGAAGACGCCGCCGTGCTCGCCCCAGGAGGTGGCCGGCAGCAGGACATCGGCAATCTCCGCCGTTTTGGTCATGAAGATATCCTGCACCACCACGAAGTCCAGCGCCTCGATGCCTTTGCGCACCAGGCCGAGGTCGGCTTCGGTCTGCAACGGATCTTCGCCCATAATGTAATAGGCTTTGATCTCGCCCGTCAGCGCCTTATGCGGCACCTCGGTGATGCGGGTGCCGACCTGGTCATCCATCTGCGCCGGGTTGATCCCCCAGGCGGCGGCGAATTTCGCCCGCACGGCTGGGTCGGTGACCTCCTGATAGCCGGGGAACAGGTTCGGCAGCACGCCCATATCGCAGGCGCCCTGTACATTGTTTTGCCCACGGACCGGGCCCACGCCGACGTTCGCCCGTCCCAGGTTGCCGGTGAGCAGCGCCAGGCTTGCCAGGCCGCGCACCACGTCCACCGCCTGGCCAAACTGGGTGACCCCCATGCCCCACATAATGGTGGCGGAAGGGGCGGCGGCAAACATGCGCATTGCCTCGCGGATCGCCTGCGCGCTGACTCCGACAATCCCTTCCACTGCTTCCGGGGCGTAATCCTTCACCGCCTCGCGGTAGGCGTCCAGCCCTTCGGTATAGCGTTCGACATAGGCTTTGTTGTACAGCTCTTCTTCCAGCAATACATAGCCGAAGGCGTTCACCAGCGCCATGTTGCTGCCGTTGTTGAGCTGCAGATGACGGTCGGCTATGCGTGCGGTTTCAATGCGTCGCGGATCGCAGACGATGATTTTGGCGCCGTTTTCCCGGGCTTTGATCACCCGGCGGGCGACGATGGGATGGGAGTCGGCGCAGTTGTAGCCAAAGACCAACAGGCACTTCGAGTTTTCGATGTCGCTTATCGAGTTGCTCATCGCCCCGTTGCCCAGCGCCTGCTGCAGCCCGGCGACGGAAGGGCCATGGCAGACGCGGGCGCAGCAGTCGACGTTGTTGGTGTTCAGCACCGCACGGGCGAACTTTTGCATCACATAGTTGGTTTCGTTGCCGGTGCCGCGCGAGGAGCCGGTGGTCATGATGGCGCGCGGGCCATGCTTCTCTTTGACCTCCCTGAGCTTGCTGGCGGTATAGCGAATCGCCTCCTGCCAGCTGACCGGCGTGAAGGCGCCGCCTTTCTGGTAGCGGATCATCGGTTGTTTAAGACGGGGCGTCAGGAGCTGCGTGTCATTAAGAAAATCCCAGCCGTAATAGCCTTTCAGGCACAGCTGGTTCTGGTTGGTGACGCCGTCGGCGGCTTCCGCGCGAATGATTTTATTGTTGTCGACAACCAGTTTAAGTTTGCAACCCGCCCCGCAGTAGGGGCACACGCTCGTGATTTTTTTCATCAGTAACAGACCTGTTAACAGTGAACAGAGGATCGCTGTCGCGCCGGGCCCGACGGGCAACGATCGCGGTATCGCCTGGTGGTGATGCGGACGCAGGCCCGCTGCGCTATGCAGGTCTCGTGCCAGAATTTAATTTATTGATTTAAAATCAAAAATAACAGGGGAGGGATGACGGGAGCGTGACCTCGTCACTAATGACAATGACGCAGAGCGCCGACGTCAGACGCTCTGCAGGGGATAATGCCGCTACGCGAGAGGGCGGCAGCGGGCGATATGCGACTCGCTCAGGCCGACGTCGCGCGCGGCGGCGCAGATCGCCTGCCAGCTGCCCGCATCCAGCGGGATCCCCTCGGCCAGGCGCGCTTCGCGGTTGGCGGCCTCCCATTCGCCGGGGGCCAGCACCGGGGCATCGGGATCGTGCGGCGACTGTTTACACCATGCGATAAAGGCCTCCGTCTGCGCCTGGCTGTCCGGGGCATCGAACGCGTCCGGGCGCAGGATCACGGTGGTCATGCAGTTAAAGATGGCGTCGACGCTGGTCTGCAGGCTTTCCTGATGGGTGGTTTGCCCCCCGGAGAGCGCGCCGCCGAGCACTTCGCACAGTGTCGCCAGGGCATAGCCTTTGTGCTGGGCGAAGGTGAGCAGGGCGCCCAGCGGCGAGGTCTGCATCACCGCCGGGTCGGTGGTGGGCACCCCCTGGGCGTCGATCAGGCAGCCGGGCGCCACGGCTTCTCCTTTGTGCCAGGCGACGCGGGTTTTACCAAAGGCGATGGCGCTGGTGGCGTAGTCCAGCAGCAGCGGCGGATGGCCCGCGCGGGGGAACACCACGCACAGCGGGTTAGTGCCGAAGCGGCTGTCTTTTCCGCGGAACGGGGCGACCATCGGGTCGCCGATCACGCTGACGAAGTGAATGGAGATCAGCCCGGCGGCGGCGCACTGCTCCGCCCAGTAGCCGATGCGTCCGACGTGATGCGCATTGCGCAGGGCGATAGCCGCCATGCCGTGCTGCTTCGCCTTTTCGATGCCTAACTGCATCGCTTCGTGGGCGACCACCTGGCCGAAGCCGGCGTTGCCGTCGAGGGTGACCACGGCGCCGGCGTCTTTGGTGACCGTGGCGTGGCGGTTCAGCTGCAGAAAGCCGCCGGCGTGGGATTTCACATAGCTTGGGATCATCCCGACGCCATGGGAGTCATGCCCGGCCAGGTTGGCGGCGATCAGATGGTCGGCGACCAGCGTCGCTTCTTCTGAGCGGCTGCCGAGATGGGTAAACAGTGAGACGACAAACTGATGCAGATCCGTCGCCAGAAAGCGGTGTCCTGTTGGCACTGATTCTCTCCTGTAGTCTGTTGTTATTTTGTTATGTTTGCCGTTTTATGCTGCGCCGCCCGGCGCAGAAGGTCAAGGGCGGACTCTCCCGGCGACAGGCCCCTGCGCCAGCGCCTGGGTTATACGACAGACGATAAAAAACCGGTCCGGGATCGCGTTTTAATTAACGTCATAAACACCACATTTTTAAATTCTGCCACTGTCACAAAAGCCAGAAAAAAGCCAGCCCCGGCGTTGCAAGGGGAGCTGATACCACTATATGTTAAATTTGTGTTTATTAATTGATGATTAAAGGTTGGTATCATGTATAGGAAAATAAGTGGTTTAGTGGTTTCACTGACGGCCGTTTTCGCCTGTGCCGCCTGGGCGGAGGTGCCTGCGGGCTATCCGGCGGATTATCAAAAAACGGTTGATGCCGCCGTCAAAGAGGGCAAGGTGGTGATCTATTCCACAACCGATACCAAAGCGGCCGGGCCGTTAATTAAAGGATTTGAAGCGCAATATCCGGGCGTAAAAGTCGAATATAACGACATGAACAGCACCGAGCTGTATAACCGCTATATCAGCGAGCAGGCCGCCGGGGGCGGCAGCGGGGACGTGGTGTGGAGCTCATCGATGGATACCGCGCTGAAATTAGCCACCGAGTACGCGGAACAATATGCCTCGCCGGAGGTGAAGCAATTACCCGACTGGGCGGTGTGGCAGCAGAAAGCCTATGGCACCACCTACGAGCCGGTGGTATTTATCTATAACAAACGACTGATCCCGCAGAATGAGGTGCCGGACTCGCACACCGCGCTGGCCAAATTGATCGCCAGCCAGGCCGATAAATTTAAAGGCAAAGTCACCACCTACGATATCGAAAAATCGGGCCTCGGCTTTATGCTGGCGGTCCAGGACAGCCAGGCCGACGCGAACTATTTTACCGATCTGGCGAATATCGCTAAAGGCGGCCTGACGGTGCAGTCTTCCACCGGCACGATGATGGAGCGCGTCTCCTCTGGCGAAAACCTGATCGGCTATAACATTCTTGGCTCCTATGCCGAAGCGCGGGCGAAAAACGATCCCTCTTTAGGCATCGCCTATCCGAAAGATTACGTGCTGGTGCTCTCCCGCGTCTCGTTTATTAGCCAGGAGAGCGAACATCCTAATGCCGCGAAATTGTGGCTGGATTATGTCCTGTCGGAAAAAGGTCAACAGATCCTCGCCAGCCAGGCGGATATTCCCTCTCTTCGTCGCGATATTGAAGGCAAAAATGATATTGACGGCATGACCACGCTGCTGGGCAAAGCGTTAAAACCGATCCCGGTCAACGAAACGCTGCTGGATTATTTACAGCCGCAAAAACGTCTGCAGTTTATTAAACAATGGCGCAGCGCCGCCGCGAAATAATCCTCCCCCGGGGCATCGCCGATGCCCCTTATTCACACCCGGCGGGTTTATTCACCTGACCAAAGGGATGAACCATGAATGTAATACGCAGAAAGTGGCAGGGGCTGCCGCGCGGCGTGGTGGTGTGCATCACGGCGCTGGTGATTTACGTCCCGCTGTTATTTATTGTGGTGCAGAGTTTTCTCTCCGCGCCGTTCTTTTCCCGCTCTAAATCCTGGAGTCTGGAAGCCTTCGCCTTTATTTTTACCGACCCGGATTTTTATCTGGCGTTAAGGTCTGGGTTTATTCTGGCCTTTGGCCTGGTGATTATCGCCATTCCGCTGGGCGGTATTTTGGCCTTTCTGATGGTACGCACCGATTTACCCGGTCGGCGGTTCATTGAGCCGCTGATCCTGGTGCCAATCTTCGTCTCGCCGATGGTGCTGGGCTTTGGCTACGTGGTGGCCGCCGGGCCGGTAGGCTTCTTTTCCCAGTGGGCGCAGCAGCTGATCGGCTTTGTGCCGTGGAATATCTACTCGATGTTCAGCATTGTGGTCATCGCCGGCTTAACCCACGTGCCGCACGCCTATCTCTACATCTCCTCGGCGCTGCGCAGCGTTGGTTCGGACGTGGAAGAGGCGGCGCGCACCGTCGGCGCCACGCCGCTGCAGGTGATGACTTCGGTGAGTCTGCCAATGGTGCGGCCCTCCATTCTTTACGCCTGCGTGCTGCTCTTTTTCCTTGGTCTGGAAGTCTTCGGTCTGATGCTGGTGCTGGGCGACCCAGAGGGCAACATGGTACTGGCGACCTATCTCTACAAGCTGACCAATAAGCTAGGCACCCCCTCCTACCATCTGATGGCGGCGGTGGCGGTGGTGCTGATCTGCATCACCATCCCGCTGGTCATGCTCCAGCGTCGGCTGATGCGCACCGCCAACCGCTTTGTCACCATGAAGGGCAAGGCGTCGCAGGCGCGGGCGCTGCCGCTGGGCAAATGGCGCTGGGTGGCCGGGGCGGTGGTGGTGGCCTGGCTGACGGTGACCATCGGCGTGCCGCTGCTCGGCGTGGCGCTGCGCGCCTTTATCTCCAACTGGGGCGTCGGCGTGTCGCTGTGGGATGAGCTGTCGCTGACGACGTTCCACAATATCTGGCAGCAGCCCAACCTGCTGCGGGCGATCGTCAACTCGATGGCTATCGGCATCGTCGGCGGCGCGCTGGCGGTGATCTGCTATCTGTTTGTTGGCATCGCCATGCACCGCAAAGCGGACAACGTCACCCGCTTTCTTGATTACAGCGTGCTGGTCCCGCGCGCGGTGCCGGGGCTGCTGGCCGGTCTGGCCTTCCTGTGGGTGTTCCTGTTTGTGCCGATGTGGCTCGATCAGTCGCTGAAGCATGGCTGGCTCTCGGCGCTGCCGGTGGCGGACTGGCTGCGGGAGCACCTTATCGTGCAGCTGCGCGCGCTGCGCAATACCATCTTCAGCGTCTGGCTGGCCTACACCGTGGTATGGATGGCCTATGGCCTGCGGCTCATCTCCTCAACGCTGCTGCAGGTGGGCCCGGAGCTGGAGGAGGCGGCGCGCAGCACCGGCGCCTCGCGGGGGCAGATCACCCGCCACGTCACCGTCCCGCTGTCGCGCTATGGGCTGATTGGCTCCTGGCTGCTGATGTTTCTGATCTTTGAGCGCGAATATTCCACCGGCGTCTATCTGCTGTCGCCGGGTACCGAAACCATCGGCTCGATGCTGGTGTCGCTGTGGGCGGCGGGGGCCATCGATATCGTCGCGGCGCTCTCCTTTATCAATATTCTGCTGGTGGTGATTGGCCTTGGCATCGCCCTGCGCTTTGGAGTGAAATTACATGATTGAGTTATCGGTAGAAAATCTGCATCTCACCTATGGCGACAACCCGGTGCTGAAAGGCGTGTCGATGACGCTCGGCCGGGGGGAGGTGGTGTCGCTGCTGGGGCCTTCGGGAAGCGGCAAAACCACGCTGCTGCGGGCGGTGGCCGGGCTGGAGAAGCCGACGAGCGGACGGATCGCCATCGGCAACCGCACGGTGTACGACGGCACGCCGCGCAGCGAAATCCCGGCCGAAGAGCGTAACCTCGGCCTGGTGTTCCAGTCCTATGCCCTGTGGCCGCACAAAACGGTGTTCGACAACGTGGCCTATCCGCTGAAGCTGCGTAAAGTCGCCGCCGGGGAGATAAAGGAGCGGGTGCAGCGCGTGCTGGATCAGCTGGGGCTGGGGCATCTTGGCAACCGCCATCCGCACCAGCTCTCCGGCGGCCAACAGCAGCGGGTGGCCATTGGCCGGGCGCTGGTCTACAACCCGCCGGTGATCCTGCTGGATGAGCCGCTCTCTAACCTCGACGCCAAGCTGCGCGAGGAGGCGCGGGTGTTTCTGCGCGAGCTGATCATCAAGCTGGGCCTCTCGGCGCTGATGGTCACCCACGATCAAAATGAAGCGATGGCCATCTCCGATCGTATTCTGCTGCTGAACAATGGCGTCATCGAGCAGCAGGGGACGCCACAGGAGATGTACGGCAGCCCGGCGACGCTGTTCGCCGCCGAGTTTATGGGCAGCAATAATCGCCTGCACGGCAAGGTGATGGCGCTGGAGAACGGCAGGGCGCGCATCGAAGGCGCCAGCTGGAGCCTGTGGGGGCGAGCGGGCGAGGGGGTCAGCGTCGGCGAGCCGGCGACGGCGGTGATCCGCGTCGAGCGCCTGCGTCTTGACGGCGCGGCGCAGGATAACAGTCTCCAGTTACCGCTGCTGACCAGCATGTACCTCGGCGACCGCTGGGAGTACCTGTTCCGCACCGAGGGCGACGACTTTCCGCTACGCGCCTACGGAACCGCGCTGCGCGATGCTGAACACTGCCATCTGACGCTTCCGGCGGAGGATGTGTGGATTTTTCCGCAGCGGTAACTACGCGAAGCCACGGAAGGCAAGCGTCAGGTTATAACGCTACGCTATGGGATGACAAAAGCACTTTGCGTCCGGCTATGGGCCGGGCAGGCCAGTAGGCTAGACCGATCCTGGTCAGCAGCCAGTCGACGGTGGTGACATTGAGACAATCTTGTCCGCTGGATGAATGTTGAAGCTGACGCGAAAACCCTGCGGAGTGCAATTATCGTAAATCTGGTGTTTTAATAAGCTGCTAAACACAATATGCTGGTGTCTTCCCCACGTGCGTGGGGGTGTTTCCATGTCACTATGATTTACCACCGGTTCACCCATGTCTTCCCCACGTGCGTGGGGGTGTTTCTACCGACTTTGGTCGGCCTTATCTACCCCGAGCGTCTTCCCCACGTGCGTGGGGGTGTTTCCACGATTGACCAGGACGACGGATCCAGCACACGGTCTTCCCCATGTGCGTGGGGGTGTTTCCATGCTCGCGCAGCGCCAAACCATCAGTTATGAGTCTTCCCCACGTGCGTGGGGGTGTTTCCTGGATGCGTCAGCATATCATTGACTCCACATTGTCTTCCCCACATGCGTGGGGGTGTTTCCGCAGAAAGCACGCTGGCTTCTGCTATCAGCGCGTCTTCCCCACGTGCGTGGGGTGTTTCACGTGACCGTTTATCTGATGCAGACGCATCAATGCGTGACATTATGGTCCTTAACGTACATCAATGTCTTCGATATTTCGTTTAGCCAGCTCCGTCCTATATAATTTTTATATGATTTCACTTATAAATATTCGTGAACTATGTTTGTTTTATACTTTCTAAAATGACGTATAAAGCGTTAGGCTTTATGACTCATCTGGAGATATCGCTCTTCCTATTAATTATTTTTAATTTTTTATATTATTATTTTGGGTTTTTATAATAAATTCAGTCTGTTGTGTGTGCTTTTTTATTTTATAAAAAGTTATTTATAAATCCCCCTATTTTTAGTATTAATAAAGGGCACATGATTTTTAAGGAAAAATTCCATGAGGCGCTTAACCAGGGTTTCGCTTCAAAATCAACATGCCACCGCGGCGATAAGTTATGAAAACTGCCCAGCGAAAACCCGAAGGTTGAATGATGGCCGCGTGGTGCAGGGACGCTCGTTGTTGAGCCATTGTCAGATTGTCGGGGAGATAGCTCGTGCGCTAATAGCGCGCTATCCCGAGCCGATGCGAAGTCGATTGTTTCCAGCGGGAAGTGAAATGGCGGCCGCCTGCCACGATATCGGAAAGGTCAGTCCAACCTTTGCTGCTAAACTTTTTGCTGCATGCGACGTTAATGACAAGCGTCTTTCTGCGTTATCGGCGGTGAATCCGGAGCTGGAGACACTTTGGGGAGGTCATGCAGGCGTCAGCCAGGCGACAGCGGAAAGTTTACAAGCCCCGCGCTATGTTCCCGAGATCCTCGGCCAACACCACGGTTTTAATCCAGCACTCAACGGCAGGCGTGGCGATGCTGATGTATTCGGCGGGTTGCTCTGGTTTGATGAGCGTAAAAAACTCGTGGATAAGCTGAAAGCGGATCTGGTCGCCGATTGGCCGGCATTTAATTCAGTCGCTCAGGCTCGCGTGGTTGCCGGGTTGACTTCGGTAGCGGACTGGATTGGCTCCGGTGAGTTTTTTGAAAATCCAGATCAAGCGTGACAGCCCGTAATAGCGGCTGCCCTGAATAATGCAGGTTTTATTAAACCTGTTATCCGTCAAGGGCTATCCTTTGCGGACGTCTTTTTTCCTGACGATCCGTCGAAACGACCACGCGAAGCGCAATGGCGTTTTATTGATCAGGTTTCGGGGCCTGGTCTCTATATTCTCGAAGCGCAAATGGGAATGGGGAAAACAGAAGCCGCGCTATATGCGGCTTATCAAATGCTGGCCCAGGAAAAAGCAACCGGCATTTATTTCGCCTTACCCACTCAGTTGACCTCGAACAAAATATACGATCGCTTCGATGCTTTTCTGCAACAAATTGTCAGTGCTGAAACCCCGCAGCGTGCCTTACTTTTGCATTCCGGCGCCTGGTTGATGGATACCGAGATGGGGGAGGAAGGAAGCCCAGGTGGTGCATGGTTTAATCACCGAAAACGCGGCTTATTAGCGCCATTTGCCGTCGGCACCATCGATCAGGCTTTGATGGCGGTGATGAATGTGAAGCATGGATTTGTCAGGGCGTATGGCCTCGCGGGCAAAGTGGTGATCCTTGACGAAGTCCATTCCTACGATCTCTACACTGGCACGATCCTCAACGCGCTAGTCGAATTTCTGCGTCAAATCGACTGCACGGTGATTATTCTCAGCGCCACGCTGAGCCGGGCCCGTCGTGACGCCTTGTTGCAGCAGACAACAACCAGTGAAGCATATCCGCTGATCACCGCTGCTCCCATCTGCGCTGGAGAGCCGGTGCTTTCCGAAATTGGCGTACCTGCCACTGAGCACGCCACCCTCACACTCTATTCCTGTAGCAATGATGAATCCGCGCTGGAAGAGGCACTACGGCGCGCAGAACGTGGGCAACAGGTGTTGTGGATTGAAAATACCGTTGCTGAAGCGCAGCAACGGTATCTGGATATGGCCAGCCGGGCTGTTGAGGCGGGATGTGAAATAGGACTCTTACACTCCCGTTTTATACCTCAACATCGCAACCTGCATGAGCAACGCTGGGTCGCGCTTTACGGCCGTGCCGGCCGGTCGCAACGTAAGCAGTGCGGGCGAATTTTAGTCGGAACCCAGGTTCTGGAACAATCCCTTGATATTGATGCAGATTTCCTCGTGAGCCGTTTTGCGCCAACAGATATGTTGCTGCAACGTCTTGGCCGGCTGTGGCGTCATACCGATACCCCCCGCCATGCGAGTGCGAAAGCGGAATGCTGGTTATTGTCTCCATCGCTTGAGAGCGCTTTAGCTAACCCGGGTTCTGCGTTCGGCATGAGCGCGATGGTCTACTCGCCCTATGTGTTATGCCGCAGTCTGGAGGTCTGGCAAGCGATCCTCTCTCTATCATTGCCTGGGGATATTCGCCCCCTGATCGACCGGACCTATAGTGCACGTTCGGAAGAGGGGCCATGGGCCACGCTACTGCATGAACTGAAGAATGGCAGCCGCTTTCGTTCCGGTGAAGAGGCGTTGCAGTCTCTGGCGAAGCTCACGTTATCTGGCGGCGGGAAAACGCTGCCTGAGCATAAAGCGGAGACGCGCTATAGCGATAGTGACACCCATGACCTGTTGCTGCTACGTGGTCTGCGTACGCAAGACGGCGTCACGTATTTGCGCCTGCTCGATGATGCTGAATTAGCCCTTCCGCATGGGCGGCATTGTTTAAGCCGGACGCAGTGGCGACAGCTGGCGGTGGCGCTTAATCAGCAGCTGGTGCGAGTTAATCCGACGTATTGTCCGCCTAAAATAGCAAAAAATGAGCTGGAAAAATTACACCTGCAACAGGTGTTCTATCTCGGTCGCCCCGAAGATGACGAGGCGTTACTGCGCGTTGCTATTGTCAGCCCTGCGGGTGAATTGAAGACGCTGGATGGCCGGCCCACAGGCGATAAATACACTCTCGAATATAGTGAATATCTTGGCTTCCGGGCCATTTCCAAAAAGGAATAAACCATGGAGAACCGCTTCAATTTAATTGATGAACCCTGGATTGCGGTCGTGGATGTGGGGTTGGTCAGTTTAACCGATATTTTTAGTCAGCCGGAATTACGCGCTTTAGGGGGCAACCCGGTACAAAAAATAGCGCTCACCAAATTACTCTTAGCCATCGCTCAGGCGGCCGCGACGCCTGCTGATGATAGCGACTGGCAACAGATGGGCTGGCAGGGAATGGCCAATCGCTGTCTGCAGTACCTCGCTAAATGGCACGACCGCTTTTATTTGTATGGTGAAAAGCCTTTCTTACAGATGCCCGCTATTCAGACCGCGGAATGTAAGTCATTTGGAGTTTTATCACCGGAGGTGAGTACCGGCAACACCACCGTTTTGACCGAAAGCCAGCAACAGCAACAATTAACCGATGCGGACAAAGCGCTAGCTATCATTGTTCAGATGGGATTGGGGCTCGGGGGCAAGAAAACCGATAACGCCGTGGTGTTAACAGCAGGCTATTGTGGTAAACAAAACGAAAAAGGTAAACCGAGTAGTGGTAAACCCGGCGTTTCTGTCGGACATATGGGACTGTTGCATTCGTTCTGGATGGGGAATTCCATTGTACAGAGCATTTGGTTCAATCTGTTTACCGCTGAGGATATTGCGCAACTGGTGATGTATCCCACGCTGGGGACCGCCCCATGGGAGCAAATGCCGACAGGGGAAGATGATGACATTGCGCGTTCGTTGAAAGCGTCTCTGCTTGGCCGCCTGATCCCAATGGGTAAATTTTGCCTTTTAGCCGAGGACGGCATTCACTATAGCGATGGAATAAGCCATGCCGGCTATCTGGAAGGTAAAACCGACCCCTCGGTTTCCGTCGACTTTTCAGGCAAGAAACCGAAGGCATTATGGGTTAACCCGGGTAAACGCCCCTGGCGCGAACTGACGTCGCTATTGCAGTTTATTGAGCAGGATAGCTCCCGGGGATTTGAAACCCGCCAGCTTAGCCTTCCTATGAAGCGGATAACCCATCATGCGGAGCAGTTTGCGCTATGGTCAGGCGGCTTAAGGGTGAGTAGTAATGCGGGTGAACAGTACGCGTCAGGGACAGATGATTATGTTCAGTCAGAAATATGGTTATCCTCCGGGTTAATTAATCACGCCTTTTTAGAATATTTAAAATATGAAATGACGCAGCTTGAGGCTGTGCAAAAACAGCTCTGGGGGGCGGTTGTGCGTTATTTCCGCCAGCTTTCCGATATCGATAAATCAGCAACCGGCAAGGCCCAACCTTTTGTGGCAAAGCAGGCTGAAAAAGCGACGTCTCTATTCTGGCAACTCTGTGAACGTCAGGCTCAGGCGCTAATTAATGCTTGCCTGAATTTCGGAGAACAGCATTTCGTGCGTCATCAGTTACGAAAAATTTTTGCCAGCTACGCCGGGCAGGTTTTTGATCAGCTCTGTCCTGCCGACAGTGCACGTCAATTAGATGCCTGGGCGCAGGCCCGGCCTAATTTTTCCCAATATATCACCCTCGATTAAGGAGGATCATCATGGATCAGGTTCCTGCAGACGTTACCGCCGAAAGCGCGGCTAACGAATCGTCAGCCAAACGATTTGTCGGTTACGTGATTGATCGTATCGCGAAAGACAATGGCTTTGCCGCCCGCCTTAAACGAGCGGATAACCCGACGACCGAGTATCAGAGCTGGGAAATCCTGGCGGGCTTTGGCATTGACCTTGAAAAGGAATGGCAACGCCTGCCGTACTGCGTCATTGGCGCCGCGCTGGCAAAGGCGAAACCGGCCAGCAATGGCACAATCACTCTGGGGGCTGCCATTGCCGGTTGTTATCCCGAGGGCAATCAGTCTGAACAGGCGAAAGCTCGCCTGCGACGGCTATTGGCCTGTACTTCGACCAGCGAAGCGTGCCGTATTTTGCGCCCGTTGTTGGCATTAATGGCCAGCCGCAGTGTGACGCCGGATTTCGCCGGGCTACTCAATGAACTGCAGTGGTTCTCCGGCAGCAGTCGCGAACGGATCCGCGCCCGCTGGGCGCAGGAATTCTATCGTCGTGCCGGTGAGGCTGCCGGGAGTGAGGCGAGGAATTCACATGACTGAACTCTTTGCGAGTGCTTTACATCTCGATCGCGCTGCGGTGAAAGCGCTGAAAATCAGCGATGCCTACTCCCTACACCGGGTGGTGTACAGCCTGTTTGCTGACGCGCGTACAGACCGGGAGAAGTGCAGCCATATTTCGAGCGGGATCGCCTATGCCGACCAGGGAGGGGATTTTCATGGCCGCAAAATATTGATCGTCTCTGACAGACCTCCGGCTGCAAAGGTTGATGGGCTGTACGGTGAGGTCATCAGTAAATCGATTCCGGCCGCTTTTCTCTCCCATTCGCGTTATCGCTTTCAGGTACAGGTGAATCCGGTACGGAAAGATAAGCAAACGGGTAAGCGCGTCGCCGTGAAAGGCCGGGCTGATATTGCGCAGTGGTTTATTCAGCGAGCCGCCAGCCGATGGGGCTTTGAAGTAGATCTGCCGAGCCTGCAGGTCGAGGCAATGGAAGTTCTGCAGTTTAAAGAGAAAGCCGGCCGCCAGGTAACGCTTGGCAAGGCGACGATGCAAGGGCTGCTCACCGTCACCGACCAACAGCAGTTCCAGCATAGTTTTCATCATGGCATTGGCAAAGGGCGAGCCTTTGGCTGCGGCCTGCTGCAGATTGTGCCCGTTGTTGATGCGCTTTTTTCCTGATGGTTAAATAATTTATTAAGGATAATCTTATGACTACCCGGTTCAAAAATACCCGTATTGAGTTTCATCTTTTGCAGTCTTTTCCGGTGACCTGCCTTAACCGCGATGACGTGGGCGCCCCCAAATCCGCCATCGTTGGCGGCGTTTCGCGCGCCAGAGTGTCATCGCAGTGCTGGAAGCGCCAGGTGCGTCTGGCGCTGCCTGATTTTGGCATCCGTCTCGGGGTGCGTAGTAAAAAAATTGCCTCACTGCTGACCAACGCCTGTCGTGAATTGGGCGCAAGCGAAGAGCAGGCCACCGGATGCGGTGAGGCGATGGCCGCTTTTTTCTCCGATGACACCTTGCTGTTTCTCAGTGAGGCTGAGGCTGCTGCGTTTGCCGCCTACGCGCAGGAAAAAGATTTTGATGCCGCCAGCCTGAAAGACAAAGAACTGGTTAAAATTGCCAAAAAAGTAGTTAACAGCACCCTGGATGCCCTGGATATTGCGCTTTTCGGGCGCATGGTGGCCAAAGCGGCAGATATGAACGTTGAGGCGGCGGCCTCGTTCGCGCATGCCATTTCCACCCATAAAGTGAGCAATGAAGTCGAGTTCTTTACCGCCGTGGATGATTGTAAAACGGAGGATGAAAGCGGTTCGGCGCATATGGGGAGTCTGGAGTTTAATTCGGCGACCTACTATCGCTATGTCAGCCTGGATCTCGGGCAGCTGGCGCAAACGTTGGGGGAGGATGCCGATATGAAAACCGCCGTCGCAGCTTTTGTTAAGGCGCTGTACGTTGCCGTTCCCTCGGCCCGACAAACAACGCAATCCGGGGCCTGTCCGTGGGAATATGCCCGCGTGTTGCTGCGTAAAGGCCAGGGGCTGCAGGCTTCATTCGAACAGCCCGTTAAGAGTCAGGGCGAAGGCTACTTATCGCCCAGTAAAGCGGCGCTGAAAGACTGGCTGAATAAAAAAGAAAAACTCTCCGGCTCCCTGTTCGGCAAACAAGGCGATTACGAGTGGGGCGAGGATCTCGACTACAGCATTGACCGCCTGATCGCCGACTTACAGTCACATCTGTAAGGGACGGTGAATATGAGCCAATCAATACATCATATGCTGCTGTGGCTTGAAGGGCCGCTGCAGTCCTGGGGATTCGATTCAAAATTTGGCGTACGCGATACGCTGAATTTCCCGACCCGCTCGGGTATTTTGGGGCTGATTTGCTGTGCACGCGGCGCATCGGGACCAGAGGTCGAGTGGCTGGCGGAGATGAATAATCTGTCGATGGAGGTTCGTGCCTACGCCCGTACCGACAAGCAGGGCCAGCCGCTCATACGTGAGCCGGCATTGTGCGACTTCCAGATGGTGGGTAGCGGTTATGACGACAGCGATCCCTGGCAAAATCTGCTGATACCTAAGACATCTGATGGAAAGAAAGCCGTGGGTGGCGGAACGAAAATGACCTACCGTTACTACCTTCAGGATGCCGTATTCGCCGTGGTGATGGCGCTTGGCAGCCAACAGGCGGAGTCATTGCCAGAGGCTCTACAAAACCCGGTATGGGACTTATATCTCGGTCGTAAAAGCTGCGTGCCCAGCGAGCTGATCTACCAGGGGATCTATGACAGCGCAGAAGCAGCCTGGCAACAGGCGCAGCAGTTAGCCGATAGCAAACAGCGCACGTTGAGCTATGCGGTTATTGAAGGAGAAGGGGATGGAGATGTTATCACGCTAAATGATGTCCCGGTGCAATTCGGCCGGTATAAGCGTTATCGGGATCGCCAGGTGACCGTGCTGGAGTTCGGCTAATGGCCCAGGGGGAGAGGCTGTTTGTCAAAGTCACCCGCGAACTTCTGCCTCAGGTAAAAGATAAATACCCTTTTCTATACCTTGAGCGCGGGCGGCTGGAGATTGATGACAGCAGTGTGAAATGGGTTGATGCGGATGGCAACGTGGTACCTCTCCCGGTGGCGACCGTCAACACGCTGCTGCTTGGCCCCGGGACCTCAGTGACTCATGAGGCGATCAAAACCGCGACCGCGGCTAACTGCGCGGTGTGCTGGGTGGGTGAGGATAGTCTGTTATTTTACGCCGCTGGTTTTTTGCCCACCGCTGATACCCGCAATCTTAAAACACAGATGGCACTGGCCAGCGATGCGTCGTCTGCGCTAAAGATTGCCAGAGCGATGTTTGCTAAACGCTTTCCGGATGCCGAACTGGAGGGCAAAAGTTTAAACAGCATGATGGGCATGGAGGGGAGCCGGGTTCGTGCGTTGTATCAGCAAAAAGCGCAGGAGTATGGCGTGGGCTGGAAAGGGAGGCAGTTCACGCCCGGTAAGTTTGAACTGAGCGACCTGACAAACCAGGTGTTGACCTCCACTAACGCCGCCCTGTACGGCATATTATGCTCAGTTGTTCATGCGATGGGCTACTCGCCGCATATTGGTTTTGTTCATTCAGGTAGTCCTTTACCGTTTGTCTATGACCTGGCTGACCTTTACAAAGAGCGGCTCTGTATCGATCTGGCGTTTTCCCTGTCGAGGGAGATGGCGGGTCGATATGATAAACATAAAGTTTCTGATGCATTCAGAAAACGAGTGATAGCCCTGGATTTGCTCAACCTGATTGCCGCCGATATCAATGAGCTGATGGGAGGGAAAGGTGCTCGTCGTACTGGCAAATGATCTGCCGCCAGCGGTTCGTGGGCGAATGAAGCTGTGGTTTGTCGAACCCCGGCCAAATGTGTTCGTCTCTGGCGTCAAAGATTCGGTCGCGCAAACCGTTGTTGATTATCTGATGCAGTACACGCCTGTGGAATCAGGCCTGATGCTGTTTCGCAGTATTTCTCAACCGCCTGGTTATGAAATTCGCTACAAGGGGGAGGTCAGAAAGCCGATTATTGAGCTCAGTGGGTTACAACTGATTATTGAAACCCTAAAACTGTCGTAATTCGCGGATATAGTGGTTGAGTTGATGCTCTTTGACAATATGTTGGTGTCTTCCCCACGCACGTGGGGGTGTTTCTATTCCCATTATCCCCAACAGGTTGCTCCTGGAGTCTTCCCCACGCACGTGGGGGTGTTTCCGCTATTTATGTTCCGCGCGTCATGAATTACAGGTCTTCCCCACGCACGTGGGGGTGTTTCCCAAAAACCTCACTGCAATGTTGTCGGGCTGTTGTCTTCCCCACGCACGTGGGGGTGTTTCGGTCAAAACCGCGGCCCCGGCAACTCAACGGGATTCTTCCACACGTCCGTGGGGGCTGCTTCCGCCCAGCTTACCCCGCCAGATGGCACACGGCTTCAATATTGTGCCCGTCTGGCGCGATCACAAAGGCGGCGTAGTACCCGGCGTGGTAGTTGGGCCGTAACCCCGGCGCGCCGTTGTCCTTTCCTCCGGCGGCCAGCGCCGCCTGCCAGAAGGCATCCACCTGCTCGCGGCTGTCGGCGCGAAAGGCGATATGCAGCGGCGCCGGTTTGTCCGCACTTTGATAGAGACACAAAGAGACATCCTCGCTACCCGCCAGCTCTGCGCCGTAGGTCGGCTCGCCTTCATCGACCAGCGTTACGCCAAGCGGGGCCAGAGCCTGTAAAAAGAACGCTTTGCTGGCGGCATAGTCGCTGACGCCGAATTTCACATGATCGAACATCTCTTCTCTTCTCCTGTGGATGGGGATCGCCAGCCGAACGCGTTAGCCGGGAAATAGATGCAAAATAGTTAACAACGGGTAGTAACTTTTTTAACAGCTCAAAATGTTTAATTATTCCTAATACGAGTATTTACAGACGTTTAATCTGCCATGTACCATAAACAAAAAATAACATTTGTGATACAAGTCACTCTTTTTTGGCGCATGGGTAAGCTCAGCGCGGTGTGAACGCCGCCGGTTTACCGCCTCAAGGTTATGGCAGCACCCTTCTCACGATGACATTCCGGTGAATTTCTCTCCGATTTCCCGCGTTTCGTTGAGAATCGTCTACTATCCAAACGATAACCCTATAAATGATATCGCCTCTGGCGATGTTTTATCCGACTTGCCGGTCCGGGCCAGACGTTAAGCGGTTTAAAAGCGCAATGGTATCGGTTCCAGCACGACATTCACTGGTTTTGTCAGCGACAAAAACAGTAATTTTCAATGACAGGAATGTGATGATGTCGAGCGAGAAAACAAACAATTCCAGGCGTGATTTCCTGGTGAAATCGATGGCGCTGATCCCGACGGTGGTGATCGGCGGCGCGGGAGCAGGGGCCATTGGCGTGGCCACCAGCGCGACCGCGCAGGCGGCCCCCGCTTCAGAGCCAGCCTCCGGGAACACGGCGGCGGCCAGCGACTGGAAGCCGCAGTTCTTCAACGATCGTGAGTGGGCGTTTATCAACGCCGCTGTCGCTCGCTTAATCCCGGCGGATGAACTTGGTCCCGGCGCCAAAGAGGCCGGCGTGCCGGAGTTTATCGACCGCCAGCTCAATACCCCTTACGCCACCGGCTCCATCTGGTATATGCAGGGGCCCTTCAACCCCGACGTGCCGAAAGAGATGGGCTATCAGCTGCCGCTGGTGCCCAAGCAGATCTATAACCTCGGGATCGCCGATGCCGAGGCCTGGTGTCAGGACAAGTATCACAAGACCTTTGCTGAACTGAGCAGCGAGCAGCAGGACGAGGCGCTCGGCCTGTGGGAATCGGGCAAAGCCGAGTTCAAACAGCTCCCGGCTTCGCTGTTCTTCACCTATCTGCTGCAGAACACCCGCGAAGGCTTCTTCAGCGACCCGATCCATGGCGGTAACAAAGGCATGGTCGGCTGGACGCTGATTAATTTTCCCGGCGCGCGCGCCGACTTTATGGACTGGGTTGAACGGGGCGAACGCTACCCCTTCCCGCCGGTATCAATTAATGGGGAGAGGGCGTAATCATGGCCACCGTATTGAAAAAAACCGATGTCGCGATCGTCGGCTTCGGCTGGGTTGGGGCGATCATGGCCAAAGAGCTGACCGAAGCCGGGCTCAACGTCGTGGCGCTGGAGCGCGGCCCGATGCGCGACACCTGGCCGGACGGCGCCTATCCGCAGGTGATTGACGAGCTGACCTACAACATCCGCCGCAAGCTGTTCCAGGATCTGTCGAAAAGCACCGTCACCATCCGGCATAACACCAGCCAGCAGGCGGTGCCGTATCGCCAGCTGGCGGCCTTCCTGCCGGGTACCGGCGTGGGTGGCGCCGGGCTGCACTGGTCCGGCGTCCATTTCCGCGTCGATCCCATCGAACTGCGGATGCGCAGCCACTATGAAGAGCGCTACGGCAAAAACTTCATTCCCCAGGATATGATCATCCAGGATTTCGGCGTCACCTACGACGAGCTGGAACCGTTCTTCGATAAAGCGGAGAAAGTGTTCGGCACCTCCGGGACCGCCTGGTCGATCAAAGGCAAGGTCGTCGGCAAAGGCCGCGGCGGCAACGCCTTCGCCCCGGACCGCTCAGATGACTTCCCGCTGCCGGCGCAGAAAAACACCTGGTCGGCGCAGCTGTTTGAAAAAGCGGCGCTCGAGGTGGGCTACCATCCCTACAACCTGCCGTCGGCCAACACTTCCGACTCCTATACCAACCCCTACGGGGCGCAGATGGGCCCGTGCAACTTCTGCGGTTTCTGCAGCGGCTACGCCTGCTACATGTACTCCAAAGCCTCGCCGAACGTGAACATTCTGCCGGCGCTGCGCCAGGAAAAACGCTTTGAGCTGCGGACCAACGCCAACGTGCTGAAGGTCAACCTGACCGATGACAAATCCCGTGCCACCGGCGTGACCTACGTCGACGGCCAGGGGCGCGAAATGGAGCAGCCGGCGGACCTGGTGATCATCGGCGCCTTCCAGTTCCATAACGTGCACCTGATGCTGCTCTCCGGGATCGGCAAACCCTACAATCCGGAGACCGGCGAAGGGGTGGTGGGGCGTAACTTCGCCTACCAGAACATGACCACCATTAAGGCCATTTTCGACAAAGACACCTACACCAACCCGTTTATCGGCGCGGGCGGCAACGGCGTCGGCGTCGACGACTTCAACGCCGACAACTTCGACCACGGCGCGGCGGGCTTTGTCGGCGGTTCGCCGTTCTGGGTCAACCAGGCCGGGACCAAGCCCATCTCCGGTTTCCCGGTACCGCCGGGCACCCCGGCGTGGGGCAGCAAATGGAAAGCGGCGGTGGCCGATACCTACACCCATCACCTGTCGATGGATGCTCACGGCGCGCACCAGTCCTATCGGCAGAACTACCTCGATCTTGATCCGAACTACAAAAACGTCTTTGGCCAGCCGCTGCTGCGCATGACCTTTGACTGGCAGGAAAACGACATCAAGATGGCGCAGTTTATGTTCGATAAGATGGCGCCGATCGCCAAAGCGATGAAGCCGAAATATATCCTCGGCAGCCCGAAAAACGCCAACAGCCACTTTGATACCACCACCTACCAGACCACCCATATGAACGGCGGGGCGGTGATGGGGGAAGATCCGAAAACCAGCGCCGTTAATCGTTATCTGCAAAGCTGGGACGTGCATAACGTCTTCGTCATCGGCGCCTCCGCTTTCCCGCAGGGGCTGGGCTATAACCCAACCGGCACGGTGGCCGCGCTGGCGTACTGGTCAGCGAAGGCGATCCGCGAGCAGTATCTGAAAAATCCGGGTCCCCTGGTGCAGGCATAAAGGAAGGCAGATGATGAAAATGCAATGGTTATCGGCCCTGGTGCTTGGGGCATTGAGCTGCGCGGCCTTCGCCGAAGAGGCGCCTGCGGACAGCAATCTGATTAAGCAAGGGGAGTATCTGGCGCGGGCGGGGGACTGTGTCGCCTGCCACACCAACGGCAAAGCGGGCAAACCTTTCGCCGGCGGTCTGCCGATGGAGACGCCGATCGGCACCATCTACTCCACCAATATCACGCCGGATAAAGAACACGGCATCGGCGGGTACACCTTCGAAGAGTTCGACGACGCGGTGCGCAAGGGTGTGCGGAAAGACGGTTCCACGCTCTATCCGGCAATGCCGTATCCCTCATTCGCGCGGATCAGTGAAGCGGACATGCGCGCCATGTACGCCTACTTTATGCATGGCGTGGAGCCGGTGAATGTCGCCAACAAGGACACCGACATCCCGTGGCCGCTGTCGATGCGCTGGCCGCTGGCGTTCTGGCGCGGCATCTTCGCCCCGACGCCGAGCGACTTTGTCGCCAACCCGCAGGTTGACCCGGTGCTGGAGCGCGGTCGCTATCTGGTGGAAGGCCTGGGCCACTGCGGCGCCTGTCATACCCCGCGTAGCCTGACGATGCAGGAAAAAGCGCTCAGCGAAAGCGAAGGCGATGATTACCTGGCGGGCAGCAATGCGCCGATTGACGGCTGGGTCGCCTCCAGCCTGCGCGGCGAAAATCGCGACGGTCTGGGGACCTGGAGCGAAGCCGAGCTGGCTGAGTTCCTGAAAACCGGACGTAACGATAAATCGGTGGTCTTCGGCGGCATGAGCGATGTGGTAGAGCACAGTCTGCAGTATCTCTCTGATGACGACATCACCGCCATCGCCCGCTATCTGAAGTCGCTCCCGCCGCGCGGCGGCAAACAGACCCCAGCCCCGGTGGAAGACAGCGTGGCGAAAGATCTGTGGAAGGGTAACGACAGCAAAACCGGCGCCGCGCTGTATGTCGATAACTGCGCCGCCTGCCACCGCACCGACGGCGCGGGCTATCAGCGCGCCTTCCCGTCGCTGAAGGGCAACCCGGTGGTGCAGACCGAAGATGCCACTTCGCTGATCCACATCGTTCTGACCGGGAGCACCACGCCGGCGGTGAAAGATGCGGTCTCCAACCTGACCATGCCGTCGTTCGGCTGGCGTCTGGACGACCAGCAGGTGGCGGATGTGGTCAACTTCATCCGCACCAGCTGGGGTAACAACGCGCCGACGGTCAGCGCCAGCGATGTGGCGAAGGTGCGTAAGGAGACCGCGGCGCACGATGAGAAGGCGTTAGGCAACGCCGATATCTCGAAGCTGCCGGGGGCCGGACAGTAACCGTCAGGGTTGCGTCGCCCGCGCGGCGCAACCCTGACTTAGCCAGGACGTAAAAGACTGTCTGAATCAAGGAGTTTGCCTTCATGCTGCATGCAGAGCGACTGACCTGCATCGTTGACGATCGACCACTGTTTGCGGAGCTGACGCTGTCCCTTGCTGCCGGCGAGCTGCTGCAGGTCGCCGGTGATAACGGCGCGGGGAAAACCTCGCTGCTGCGGATCCTCTGCGGCCTGGCGCGCCCGGAAAGCGGGGTGGTGAGCTGGCAGGGCCAGCCGCTGGCCCAGGTGCGGGAGTCATTTCACCGCCAGCTGCTGTGGCTGGGCCATAAGCCCGGCGTCAAAGCGGCGCTGACCGCCGATGAAAACCTGCGTTTCTTCTTTCCGGCCAGCCGCCTTCAGCAGCGGGAACGCGCCCTCGCCGCCGTCGGCCTGGCGGGCTATGAAGATCTCCCCTTAAGCCAGCTCTCCGCCGGGCAGCAGCGCCGGGTGGCGTTAACCCGCCTGTGGTTAACCGATGCGCCGCTGTGGATCCTCGATGAGCCGTTTACCGCCCTCGACGCCACGGCGATAGAAACCCTGACCCGACGCCTGGAGCAGCACGCCCGGCAGGGGGGAAGCGCGATCCTCACCACCCATCAGCCGCTGAGGCCGCTGGGCTGCCCGTTGCGCACCCTGCGCCTCGGCGACGACGGCGGGAGGCGGCAATGATGAGAGCGCTGTTGGCCCGGGAACTGCGCCTGGCGTGGCGCAGCGGGGCAGAGATCCTCAATCCGCTATGGTTCTTTCTGATCGTCATCACCCTGTTTCCGTTCGGCGTCGGCGCCGCGCCGCAACTGCTGGCGCAGATTGCGCCGGGCGTGGTGTGGGTCGCCGCGCTGCTGGCGGCACTGCTGGTGATGGATCGGTTGTTTCGCGACGACTGGCAGGACGGTTCCCTGGAGCAGCTGATGCTTCTGCCGACGCCGCTGGTGGCGGTGGTGCTGGTGAAGGTGGTCGCTCACTGGATGATGAGCGGCCTGCCGCTGCTGATCGTCTCGCCGCTGGCGGCGCTGCTGCTGGGGATGAATCTGCACGACGCCGGCGTGCTGGCGCTGACCTTGCTGCTTGGCACGCCGACGCTCAGTTTTCTTGGCGCGGTGGGGGTTGGCCTGACCGTCGGCCTGAAGCGCGTCGGCGTCCTGCTGAGCCTGCTGGTGCTGCCGCTGGCGGTGCCGCTGCTGATTTTCGCCACCGCGGCCTGCCAGGCGGCGGCCGCCGGGCTCCCGGTCGGCGGCTATCTGGCGATGCTGGCGGCGTTCTTAACCGCCAGCGCCACCCTGTGTCCGTTCGCCACCGCCGCCGCGCTGCGGCTGACCGTGCAATAATTCGCTGCGCCTGCGGGCGCGGCCATCATAACCGTATGAGTAAGCGTCTATGTGGAAAGCGTTACATCAACTGGCGATCCCCGAGCGGCTGTACCGCCTGTGCGGGTGCTGGATCCCCTGGCTGGCGGCGTTGAGCGCGCTGTTGCTGGTCATCGGCCTGGGGTGGGGCTTTGGCTTCGCCCCGGCGGACTATCAGCAGGGGGAAAGCTACCGGATCATGTATCTTCACGTCCCGGCGGCGATGTGGTCGATGGGGCTGTACCTGGCGATGGCCGTCGCGGCCTTCGTCGGGGTGGTGTGGCAGATCAAAATGGCCGACCTGGCGATCGCCGCCCTGGCGCCGGTAGGGGCGGTCTGCACCCTGGTGGCGCTGGTCAGCGGCGCGGCGTGGGGCAAGCCGATGTGGGGGACCTGGTGGATCTGGGACGCCCGCCTGACCTCGGAGCTGGTGCTGCTGTTTCTGTATGCCGGCGTCATCGCCCTGTGGCACGCCTTTGACGACCGCCGCCTGGCCGGGCGCGCGGCGGGGATCCTCGTGCTGGTCGGGGTGGTCAATCTGCCCATCATTCATTACTCGGTTTACTGGTGGAACACCCTGCACCAGGGCTCGACCAACCTGCAGCAAACCATCGACCCGAGCATGCGTCTGCCGCTGCGGATCTGCATTTTTGCTTTCCTCGCGCTGTCGGTCACCCTGACCCTGATGCGCCTGCGTAACCTGATCCTCCAGCTGGAACGTCGTCGGCCGTGGGTGGTGGCGCTGGCTAACAAAGGAGCCGCCCGATGAGCCCCGCTTTTTCTTCGTTCGCCGCCTTCCTGAATATGGGCGGCTATGCCCTGTACGTCTGGCTGGCGGTGGCCGTGGCCATCGCCGCCTTTGGCCTGCTGACGGTTCATACCCTGTGGGCGCGGCGGGCGCTATTCCAGGAGGTGCGACGCCAGCAGGCGCGCGAGCGGCGGATCGCGGCCGCTCGCGAACATGACAAGGAGGCCGCGGATGCAAGCGCGTCGTAAAACCCGGCTGTATATCGTGCTGGCGGTGCTCGCCGGCCTTGGGCTGACCGTCAGCCTGACGCTGTACGCCCTGAGCAGCAATATCGATCTGTTCTACACCCCGGGAGAAATTATCTACGGTAAAACGGAAACCCGGGCGCTGCCCCATACCGGGCAGCGCCTGCGGGTGGGAGGCTACGTTCAGCCCGGCTCCCTGCAGCGCGACCCGCAAACCCTCGACGTGCGCTTTAAGCTGTATGACGCCCGCGGGGTCGTGGACGTCAGCTATAAGGGCATTCTGCCGGACCTGTTCCGTGAAGGACAGGGCGTGGTGGCCCAGGGCGTTCTGGACGGCAAGCGGCATATCACCGCTCAGCAGGTGCTGGCCAAGCATGATGAAAATTACACCCCGCCGGAGGTGAAAAACGCCATGACGCCGGCGAAAGCGGAGGCGCAGCCATGATGCCGGAGCTGGGCAACTTTTTATTGTGTCTGGCGGCGGGGCTGGCGCTGCTTCTGAGCGTCTATCCCCTGTGGGGCGCGGCGCGGCAGGACCGGCGGCTGATGGCCCTGGCGCGGCCGCTGGCCTGTGGGCTGTTCGCCTGCATCGGCGGCGCCTTCCTGCTGCTGGTGCACGCCTTCGTGGTCAACGATTTTACCGTCCGCTACGTGGCAGAAAACTCCAATAGCGCGCTGCCGGTGTGGTATCGGGTGGCGGCGACCTGGGGGGCGCACGAGGGCTCGCTGCTGCTGTGGGTCCTGCTGCTCAGCGTCTGGACCTTCGCCGTCGCCCTCTTCAGCCGCCGGATGCCGCTCGACGCCGTCGCCCGGGTGCTGGCGGTGATGGGGATGATCGCCTTTGGGTTCCTGCTGTTCATCCTCTTTACCTCCAACCCGTTCAGCCGCGGCCTGCCGCAGTACCCCATTGACGGCCGCGACCTTAATCCGCTGCTGCAGGATATCGGCATGATTTTTCATCCGCCGATCCTCTATATGGGGTACGTCGGCTTCTCGGTGGCTTTCGCCTTCGCCATCGCCTCGCTGCTGGCGGGGCGGCTGGACACCGCGTGGGCGCGCTGGTCGCGTCCCTGGACCCAGGCGGCGTGGATGTTCCTCACTCTCGGCATCGTGCTGGGCTCGGCGTGGGCCTATTACGAACTGGGCTGGGGCGGCTGGTGGTTCTGGGACCCGGTGGAAAACGCCTCGTTTATGCCGTGGCTGGTAGGGACCGCGCTGCTGCACTCCCTGGCGGTGACCGAGAAGCGCGGCAGCTTCCGCGCCTGGACGGTGCTGCTGGCCATCGCCGCCTTCTCCCTGTGCCTGCTGGGCACCTTCCTGGTGCGCTCCGGCGTGCTGGTCTCGGTGCATGCCTTTGCCTCGGATCCATCGCGTGGGCTGTTCATTCTGGCGCTGCTGATTGTCGCCATCGGCGGGTCGCTGCTGCTGTACGCCCTGAAGGGCGGCAGGGTGCGCGCGCGGGTGGAACATACGCTGTGGTCGCGCGAGTCGTTCCTGCTTGGCAACAATATCTTGCTGATGGCCGCGATGCTGGTGGTGCTCCTCGGAACGCTGCTGCCGCTGGTGCATAAAGAGCTGGGCCTCGGCAGCATCTCCATCGGCGAGCCGTTCTTTAACACCATGTTCACCGCCCTGATGGCGCCGTTTGCGCTGCTGCTGGGGCTGGGACCGCTGATCCGCTGGCGGCGCGATGACATCGCCAGGCAGATTAAGCGCCTGGTGGTCGTCCTGGTGGTGACATTGTCACTTTCTCTGGCGCTGCCGTGGCTGCTGCAGGATCGTATCACCGCGATGGCGGTCATTGGCCTGATGATGGCCCTGTGGGTGCTGATTTTCGCCCTGATGGAGGTTCACGAACGGGCCACCCATCGCCACGGCTTCTGGCGCGGCCTGCGGACGCTGACCCGCAGCCAGTGGGGGATGGTGCTTGGTCACGTCGGCGTGGCGGTGACCGTTATCGGCATCACCTTTAGCCAGAACTACAGCGTGGAGCGCGATGTACGGATGCGCCCCGGCGACAGTATCGATATCCACCGCTATCACTTCGTGTTTAACGGCGTGCGCAATATTGTCGGCCCCAACTGGACCGGCGGGGAAGGCATTATTGCCGTGACCCGCAACGGCCGCCCGGAAGCGACGCTGTATGCCGAGAAACGCTTTTACACCGCCAGCCGGATGATGATGACCGAGGCGGCGATCAGCGGCGGGCTGACCCGCGATCTGTACGCCGCGCTGGGGGAAGAACTGAGCGACGGCAGCTGGGCGGTGCGTCTGTACTACAAACCGTTCGTTCGCTGGATCTGGTATGGCGGGGTGCTGATGGCCCTCGGCGGTCTGTGCTGCATGCTCGACCCGCGCTACCGGATGCGTAAGAAACTGCAGGAGGCCTCATGAACCGGAAGCTGCTGTTTATCCCGCTGGTGCTGTTTCTGGCGCTGGCCGCCGCGCTGTTCTGGCAGCTGATGCGTAACGCCGATGGCGACGACCCGACGACCCTCGAGTCGGCGCTGATTGGCAAACCGCTGCCGGAATTTCGCCTTGAAGCGCTGAATACCCCCGGCCAGACGCTGGACCGACGGACGCTGATTGACGGCAAGCCGCTGCTGCTTAACGTCTGGGCCACCTGGTGCCCAACCTGTCGCGCCGAGCATCAGTTTCTCAACGGCCTGGCGCAGCAGGGCGTGCGGGTGGTGGGGATGAACTACAAAGACGATCGGCAGAAGGCGATCAGCTGGCTGCAGCGCCTGGGTAATCCGTACAGGCTGAGCCTGTACGACGGCAACGGCATGCTCGGCCTGGATCTGGGGGTTTATGGCGCGCCGGAGACGTTTCTCATCGACGGTCAGGGCATTATCCGCTGGCGGCACGCCGGCGACCTGAACGACCGGGTGTGGCGCGAGGAGCTCCAGCCGCTGTGGAATCAATACAACCGGGGGGCGGGCTGATGAGACGTGTCATAGCCATCCTGCTGGCGCTGATGCTGACCGGCCAGGCGTGGGCCGCCATCGATACCTGGCAGTTTAAAGACGAGGCCCAGGAGCAGGCGTTCCGCGAGATCACCTCCCAGCTGCGCTGCCCGAAATGCCAGAACAACAGCATCGCCGACTCGAACGCGATGATTGCCGCCGATATGCGGCAGAAGGTGTACGAGCTGATGCAGCAGGGGAAAACGAAAGGGCAGATCGTTGACTATATGGTGGCCCGCTACGGCAATTTTGTCAGCTACGAGCCGCCGCTGACCGCGGGCACGGTGCTGCTGTGGCTGGGGCCGGGGCTGTTCGTGCTGGCGGGCGCGGGGGTGATTATCGCCCGCGCGCGTCGTCGCGACATCCCTGACGCGGCGCTCAGCGTCGAAGAGCGCCAGCGGCTGGCGGCATTATTGAAAGAAGGAAAAGAACGATGAGCCTGTTGGTGGTTATCGCCGGGCTGCTGCTGGCTGGCGCGCTGGGGCTGCTTTATTACCCGTGGCCGGGCAAAGGGGCGGTGGACCGCGATACCCTTAACCGCGCCCTGTATCAGTCGCGCCTGCAGGAGCTGGCGCAGGAGCGCGGCGAGGACAACCCGGCGCTGGTCGTCGAGCTGCAGCGCACGCTGCTGACGGATATCCCGCCCCAGGCACAGCCTGGCGAACGGCCGCTAAGCCGCTGGGCGCTGTTTCCGGGCGCGCTGCTGCTGGTGGTCCTGAGCCTGGGCCTGTATCTGAAAACCAGTGATATTGGCCAGGTGCTGCTCTGGCAGCAGGCGGAGCGGCATTATCCTGCGCTGCTGCAGCAGGTTAAGGACCCGACCGCGCCGCCGCTGCGTATGGATGAGCTGGAGGAGCTGCGGCTTGGCCTGCGCAGCCATCTGCAGAATACTCCGCACGACCTCGCCGGCTGGCAGTTGCTTGGGCGGCTGGGGCTGTTGTTGAACGATGGCGAGACGGCGATCGGCGCTTTTGGCCGGGCGCATGCGCTGGCGGCGGACGACCCGGCGGCGGCTTTCGATTACGCCAGCGCGCTGGTGCGGGCGGGGGATAGCGGTCAGGTCCGGATGGGCGAGCTGCTGCTGCGCGACCTGCATCAGCGACAGCCGACCAGCCTGCCGGTGCTGGAGATGCTGGCCCTGAGCGCGGTGCGTAATGAAGATTACCCCGAAGCCGTGGCGGCCCTGCAGGCGTTGCTGGCCCGGCTGCCGGAAGGGGATGCGCGGCGCGAGGCGATTGTCCGCCAGCTGGCGCAGGCGCAGCAGCAGGCGCAGTAACTGCCCGGCGGCGCTGAACGTGGGGTCTGCCGCGAGGACGGAACCGGCGGCCCTGGTTTTGTAGGCCGGGTCAGGCGCAGCCGCCACCCGGCACAAAATCGGCTCCGTGCCCGCTGTCCTTGCCCGGCGGCGCTACGCTTGCGCGGGCCTACGAAGGGCGCGAATAGAGCGCCAAATCGCGGGCAGCCTTTGTAGGCCGGGTAAGCGAAGCGCCACCCGGCAACATGTTGAGCTCGGAGCCTGATACCTTCCCGGCGGCGCTGCGTTAGCGTGGGCCTGGGGATATGAGCTGACGGGAGGTCTTTGTAGGCCGGGTAAGGCGCAGCCGCCACCCGGCAACATGGCGGGCACGGAGCGATAGCTTGCCCGGCGGCGGGGCAGACTGTTATCGGTTTTACAGGTTCTCAGCCCGGGGAAAGTGTTTATCACGCGTGACTTCAGCGTACTTTATGCTCCCGCTTCGTGTTGCTGCACCCTGTTTTCCGTGGCGCAGGGAGCAGTATGGCAGCGGCAACGACTGCCGGACGGTTCCCTCTCCCTCCGGGAGAGGGCCAGGGGCGGGAAAGTACTGCTGGGAAGGCTTTTATGTTATCTGTGGCTTCAGCGGGTATTGCGCTCCCGGTTAATTGTCTGCGTTATGTCACTCATGGCGCAGGGAGCGCACAGGGGGCGGCCAGTCGCCGCCGCCCCCTGTACCCCCGGGCTCCGGCCAGCAAAATCGCCACTGCGTGGTCCCTTCGACTTATCCCTGCAGGCTTCGGGTCGGGCCGAGGCAGCGTCCGTGCAAAACACGGCCCTCAGCCCGCATCCATGCGGGCTGCCCCGGCCTTCCGGGAACGTCTCAGCGATTTTGAGGCCGTCAGCACCGGCAGTTTCAGCAACCATGGTGAATATGTTAACGACATGTCGCACGAACCCTGTAGGCCGGGTAAGGCGCAGCCGCCACCCGGCAAAAATACGGCACAAGCGCGGCCCAACAGTGTAGCCGGGATAAGGCGTCACGCATCGCTATCCGGGATTCTCCCTGCTGGCGCTATGATCAGCCGCTTCCGTGTTAATCTCCAGGTGTCGCAGGAATCACTGAAGACTCTCCCCCTTAGCATCAGCTGCAGGCTGCCGCTTAGGCCCCGGAGATCACTCTCTTAAGGTTGCAAGCGCGGTAGAACTCGATCAACGAGGTTAAAAGGGGCTTCAGCGCGGAACGTGAGTTAAGGCTAATCAGGGCAGGGGGACCGGCAGAATTTATAACCCGATAACCGACTGCGCTGGGCCTTCAGCGCCATTTGGCTGGACTGCCACAGGGACATCATCTGGCGCTGTCATGCCGCTGACGCGGCATACTGAAGCTCGTCGATGTTGTAAGTGTACGAATGCTATTACAGAATTTCACGTCTACTGTGTGCCAGGAGCGGACATTGTCGCCTCACTCAAATTTGATGGGTATGCTTTAGAACTTTTATGGTAGATGTAAATAGCTCGCAGAATAAAACGTACAAGGAAAAGCTATGAAGATCAGACTTGCTGTGCCTGTAGAGGCAGAAGAATGCTGGAACATTCGAAATCAGGCTATACGTTACGGATGTAAGAATAGTTATGATGATGCGGTTATTGCAGCCTGGACACCGGAAAAAATGCCTGAAAGCTACAGGAATGTCATTGTAGCGAATCCTTTTTTCGTTGTTGCTGCTGATGGCAGACTATTAGCTACAGGCTATCTTGATCTATCTACAGGAAGTATTGAGGCTGTATTTACGTTACCTCGATATACAGGTAAAGGGTTAGGTAGTCAGATTATTGAAGCCATCAAAAGTGAAGCTCGTGAACGTGGATTTGAGCAATTGACTTTGTCCTCAACACCTAATGCCCAGACTTTTTATGAGAAGCATGGTTTCAAACTTATGCAGGAAAGCATGTATCCCTCTGCCTTGGCGCAGGCTGAACTGCGCTGCATGGAAATGTCTATAAATCTCCTGGGATAGTAGTTCGCTGTCTAATCGCAATGATCACTATACCCAGTAACCACTGCAGATAGATCTTAAAAGCTTCAAAAATTAACGTCCGCTCTTTGCACCGTCCGGACCTTGCTTAGCATGAATTTCTTCTGTGCCCAAGTGCGGAAGTGGTTACAACATTCTGTGTGGTGCAACGGGGAGCGTGTCAAAGGAGTCAAGCTGGCAATCAGGAAGAGCTTGAAATTACGCTAGGGACTAAAATCAGTCCTGCCATCGCAACACTAAATTAGCGTCAAGAAACGCTTTAGATTGCCGACATATACATTTAACGTTATCCCTGAAAATAAACAAAATGGATTGAGCCGTATGAAAAAACTTTTACTTCTTTTTCCGCTGGTGTTTACTGCGCCGGTACAGGCTTCTGAAGTCACGGTAGGTCAGATTTGTAAGGCTACTTCTGCTGCGATGTTTGGCCGTGACCATAAGATCATGCAACTGGATAAAGTTGAATCAGGTATTGCCTACGTACATTATATCCGACAGAACGATGGCACCCGTTGGGCAATAAAGTGCAAACTTATAGGTGATCAGGTTATGTGGGCATCTGATAACCCTGACAGCACCGGTCGCTGGCGGGATGATCCTGCGGACAGTACAGTCAAATATTCTATTGATGGTAAAAAAATAATTATTACCGAGCTCTATAGTGACGGTTCCAGTACCACGAACTCTTATCCCTTGAAGCAGCTAAAATGACTTTGACCTGCTCTCCGTTGATTACGGCACCTCAATGTTAGTAACGTAGTTGTGGGAGTTGCAAACTTCCGCTCCTCGCTCATGTCGGACCTTTGGCTCACCTGGTTTGTCCGCTTGATGCCAGGAGCGGAAAGCGCTGACATCACCAGGTACCACTCAACGCGGCGCAAGCCAGTCAGATAGTTAGCGAGTTTTTGTAGGCCGGGTAAGGCGCAGCCGGCACCCGGCAAAAATACGGCACAAGAGCGGCCCAACAGCGTAGCCGGGATAAGGCGTCACGTATTGCTATCCGGGATTCTCCCTGCTGGCGCTATGCTCAGCCGCTTTCGTGTTAGGCTCCCAGGCGCAGCTGGAATCACTGAAGTACATTCCCCTTAGCATCAGCAGCAGGCTGCCGCTTAGGCCCCGGCGATCCCTCCCTTAACGCTGCAAGCGCGGTAGATCCCGAGCACCGGAGTTAAAAAGGATTAGCTGAACGTCTTCAGCGCGGGACGCGAATCCATGTTAATCACCTGAGGGGGTTAGCTCGCTCATGTTCCCCGACGAACCGGATAGCGCTGCCGACAACTGGCAAAAGAGTCGTTGATATAGTCGCTCAGCGCCCATTTGTCCTGATAGCCAAACGTCCTCGGGAATGGATGCAGTACGAAGCGCCAGGTCAGGAGTTCAACGTGATTGCTGCTGAAGACGTGGTATTCACGGATCATCTCATCTGGTAACCTGTCACGCGCGCCGTTGGTAACGTGAATACTCGTGGTTAACTTTGGAACTCAGACGATTTATGAAATCTAGCAGACTATTCACTCTAATTTTGCCATTTTTACTGACACTCTGCGCCGGCATACAGGCCAGCGCCAGCACACCTTCAGGCAGCATTTCCTCTGGAAACACATCAATTACCACTCGTGATAAGAACGGAAACCTACTGCCGAGTTTCCTGCGGATTCAGTACGATGTCGATTCAGATGGCAGAGTTCAGAATGTAAAAATACTTGAATCGACAACGACGCCGGAGTTGGAACATCAAATCATTGATAAAATGATTAAAAAATGGCGTTTTGAAAAGGGCAAACCGGGAATAGCTCAAAGATTAGTCGTCAAGATCCCACCCAAATCAGACGGCGGTCCCGCGAATAAGCAGTAAGCACTTTTAATGACTAGTCGCCTGACGCAACGTCTACGTCTTTAACGTCCCCGGGGCGCCTGGAGGGGACTCTACCTATCAATAGAGGGTTCGTTTTACCGTAAGCTTACTCTCCAACAAAAAAGCCCCTGCATATCAGCAGGGGCAAGCCATGTCAGAGCTTATTATTTATTAGTTAAATACCATCCCGCCGTCGATCAGCAATGACTGACCGGTCATATAATCAGAATCCGGGCTGGCAAGATAGGAGACGCAGGCGGCGACATCTTCCGGTTCGGACAGACGACCGAGGGTGATGCGCTTGGCGAACTCGGCGGTACCGTAACCCAGCGGTTTACCGGCAGCTTCGGACACCTGGCGGTCAATTTCGGCCCACATCGGCGTTTTGACGATCCCCGGGCAGTAGCCGTTGACCGTGATGCCCAGCGGCGCGAGGTCGCGAGCGGCGGTCTGGGTTAAGCCGCGTACGGCGAATTTACTGGAGCTATACACCGCCAGCTCCGGGTTGCCGACGTGGCCGGCCTGGGAACAGGCGTTAATGATTTTCCCGCCGTGACCCTCTTTCTTAAAGGCCTCGACCGCCGCCTGAATGCCCCAGATCACCCCCTTAACGTTGATGTTGTAGACTTTATCGACAATCTCCGGGGTAATGGACTCGATCGGCGTGGACGGCGCCACGCCGGCGTTGTTGACGATGACGTCGAAGCCGCCCAGCGTTTTGCGCGCCTGTTCGACAGCGGCAAACACCTGATCGCGGTCGGAGACATCCACTTTCACCGCCATGGCGCGGCCGCCGGCCTGGTTGATTTCGGAGGCGACCGCTTTGGCGGTGGCGTCGTTATAATCGGCAATGGCCACGGCAAATCCATCCTTCACCAGACGAAGGGCGATAGCTTTACCAATCCCCTGGCCAGCGCCGGTAACAAGTGCGACTTTTTTCATTTTCCTTTCCTTATTGTGATGACTTACAGAATCTGACTCAGATGCAGCTGACCCATCAGCAGCGGGTTATCGCGATAATCCACCGGGATGGCCACTACCGCCGGGCCGTCGACGTCCATCGCCGCGCGCAGGGTCGGCTCCAGCGCCTCGGCGCTTTCCACGGCAAACCCTTTGGCGCCGAAGGACTCGGCATAGGCTTTAAAATCCATCGGCCCGAACTCGACGCCGGACAGGCGCTGATATTTTTTCTCTTCCTGGATGGCCACCATGTTGTAGCCGTTATCGACCCAGATCAGGTGCAGCACGTTGGCTTTCAGGCGGACGGCGGTCTCCAGTTCCATGCTCGACTGCAGGAAGCCGCCATCGCCGGAGACGGAGACCACTTTGCGCTCAGGATTGACCAGCCAGGCGCCGATGGCCCAGGGCAGGGCGACGCCCATGGTCTGCTGGCCGTTGGAGATCATCACCTGACGGGCGCGGAAGCTGTACAGGTAGCGGGCGATCCAGATATGGAAGCTGCCCATGTCCACGGTCAGCGTGACGTCGCTGTTGACGATATCCTGCATCGCGCGAACGATACGCAGCGGATGCAGGGCAAACTGATTCAGCTGCGCGCCGCGGCGGTCCAGCAGTTCGCGCTGGTGCTGGCGGTCGCGGAGGATCTCCGCCGCCTGCGGGGAGAGCACCAGCCGGCGATCGATATTTTGCGCCAGCTTGCTGAGGGTGCCGGCGATATCGCCCACCAGCTCGACGTCCGGGGTATAGTTGCGTTCTTCATAGGCGGGCAGGACGTCGATATGCACCAGCGTCGCGTTGCCGCTGTTCCACATCGCCGGTTCATATTCCACCGGGCTGTAGCCGATGCAGATCACCAGGTCGGCGAGCTGCAGCAGACGGTCCCCGGCCTGGTTGTTAAACAGCCCGACCCGGCCGGCGAAGCGAGAGAAGTTATCCTGATTCACCGCCCCGGCGGCCTGATAGGTGCTGGTGACCGGAATATGGCTGGCCTCCAGCAAACGGCGTAGCGCCGCGCTGTTTTCCGGCTGGCTGGCCATCAGGCCGAGCAGGAAGATCGGGTTCTTCGCCTGAGCGATAAGCTTCGCCACCTGGTCGATGGCGGCATCCGGCGCGGCGCCCATCTGCGGGGCCCCGCTGGCCGGCAGCACTTTGCCGCTGACCGGGCCATCGACCACATCCTGCGGCAGACTGACGAAAGCGCTGCCCGGGCGGCCCTGCTCGGCGGCGCGGAAGGCGTTGGAGACCACTTCCGCCAGCGCGTCCGGCGCGGTCACCTCGACGGCGTATTTCGTCACTGGGCTGAACATCGCCACCGTATCCATACTCTGGTGGACCTGTTTGGCCTTATCGGCGCGTTTCACCGCGCCGCCCAGGGCCACCACCGGGTCGCCTTCGCTGTTGGCGGTGGCCATACCGGTGATCAGGTTGGAACAGCCCGGACCGGAGGTGACCAGCGCCACGCCCGCTTTACCGGTAATGCGCCCGACGGCGGCGGCCATAAAGGCGGCGTTAGCTTCGTGGCGTACCGGAATAATGCGAATGGAGGAATCCAGCAGTGAGTCGAATACCTTGTCGATTTTGGCGCCAGGGATGCCGAACACCTGACGTACCCCCTGGGCTTCCAGCTGGCTGACGACGAGATCGGCGCCGTGCGCCCACTGCCGTACCGGATACTGTTTGTCCATGTGACCCCCTTAACTTTCTACGGAACGGATGGCGGCATCGAGATTATCGGGATGCAGATTGGCCTGCAGGAACGCGCTGTCGGCGGGCAGGTCGATCATCAGCTTGTGAATTTCGCCGAAGGTCAATACCCCGTGGTCGAGCTGGTAATCCAGCAGGTGACCGCCGCCTTTGCGGTCATCGGTTATAAAGTGCTCGTGATACCCGGCGACGTTGATCCCCTGCATATGCTGCGGGGTACGGAAGCCGACCAGCACCCCTTCGCGCTGGTTAAAGCGGAACACCGGCTGATCGTCGAGGACGTCGGTCATCGCCCGGTACGGCGGCGTCTGGCGCGGCACGGTGCGGGTATGGGCATGGCGGAAATGGCCGTCGATGCGCAGGGCGCAGAACAGGTTGTCAGAGGGGATTTGCTGGTCGATCACCTCGTGCAGCTGCTGGCGGCTCACCGGATGGTCGAAGGTTTTCCGGTACTGCGGCTGGAACCAGGTCATCACCGCGAACGGCGTTTTCTGCTCCGGCTGGGCTTTGCGCGCGCTGCCGTCGGCCCGCAGCTGATAGACCTGACTGCTGAAGGCGATCAGCTCCCCGTCCAGCTCATTAAAGGTGCCGAGACCGAAATCGCCGTGCTTCAGCAGGTCCGCGATGGTGGTGCTGCCTTCGTAAACCCCGCTCAGCAGGGCGCTCATGAGCGATGTCTGATAGAGCACGTTCTCGGGATGCTGCGCGGAAAACGCCCGCAGGGTTTCGCACAGACTCTCTTCGCAGGTGCATTCAGCAGAATGATTCATATACCACTTCCTCGTTCAACAAATATAAGAAAGGTTAAATAAATGTTGACCCGATTCAGCTCACAGTTCCAATATAGAAACCATGCTGGTTTGAGACGTTTTCGATATGGAACTTCGTTATCTTCGCTATTTTGTCGCCGTCGCCAGGACGCGGCACTTCACCCAAGCCGCCAAGGAACTGGGTATTTCACAGCCTCCGTTAAGTCAGCAAATTCAGCGGCTTGAGCGCGAGGTGGGGACCCCGCTATTTCGGCGTTTGACCCGCGGGGTGGAGCTCACCGAAGCCGGTGAGTCGTTCTATGAGGATGCCCGCCAGATCCTCGCCATGAGCGATGCGGCGCTGGAGAAGGCCAAGGGCATTGCCCGCGGGATGAACGGCAGCCTGTCGTTAGGCATTACCAGTTCTGATGCTTTCCACCCGCAAATCTTCACGCTGCTGCACCGTTTTCAGCTCGATCACCCCGGGGTGACCCTGCACCAGATGGAAGACAATATGGCCAATCTGATGACCGCCCTGAGCGAGGCCGAGCTGGACATCGCCTTTGTCCGTCTGCCGTGCGAGAGCAGTAAAGCCTTTAATCTGCGGATTATCGATGAGGAGCCGATGGTTATCGCGCTGCCGCGCGATAACCCGCTGGCGACGCAGCCGACCCTGGCCCTGGAGCAGCTGCGCGACGTGGCGCCGATCCTCTTCCCGCGGGAGGTGGCCCCGGGGCTGTATGAGCTGGTGTACAACAGCTGCCTGCGCGCCGGCATCGATATGGAGCGCGCCTGGCAGTCGTCGCAGATTTCGTCATCGCTGAGCATGGTTAATGCCGGGTTCGGCTTCGCGCTGGTCCCGCAGTCGATGACCTGCATTCAACAGCCGAACGTCAGCTATCACCCGCTCAGCGGGGCGCCGCTGAAGACCGATATCGCCATCGCCTGGCGGCGCTTCGAGCGTTCTCGCACGGTGAAACGCTTTCTGGCGATGTTCTGATCGTCGCGACGCCTGCGGTTTACTGCGCCACCCAGCCGCCGTCCATGTTCCACGCCGCGCCGCGCACCTGGGCGGCGGCGTCGCTGCACAGAAACAGCGCCATTTCGCCCAGCTGCTGCGGGGTGACAAACTCCCCGGAGGGCTGTTTTTCCGCCAGCAGCTGCGCGCTGGCCTGCTGCGGGTCGACCCCTTCGGCGATGCGCTTATCGATCTGCTGCTGCACCAGCGGGGTCAGCACCCAGCCGGGGCAGATGGCGTTGCAGGTGATGCCGCTGCGCGCGGTTTCCAGGGCCACGGTTTTGGTCAGGCCGACCACCGCGTGCTTGGCGGCGACATAGGCCGATTTCTCTTTCGACGCCACCAGGCCATGCACTGAGGCAATGTTGATGATGCGCCCCCAGTCGCGCTGACGCATGCCAGGCAGCGCCAGGCGGGTGGTGTGGAAGACGCTGGAGAGATTGATCGCGATGATGTCGTTCCATTTATCCACCGGGAACTGCTCCACCGGGGCCACGTGCTGGATGCCGGCGTTATTGATCACGATATCGACGCCGCCGAAGGTGCTTTCGGCATAGCGCATCATCGCCTCGATCTGCCCGACGTCGCGCAGGTCGGCGTCGTGATAGCCGGGGATCTTGCCCAGCGCGGCGACTTCAGCCCGGGCGTGGCTGCTGTCGCCGAAGCCATTGAGCACCAGCTGGGCGCCCGCCTGCGCCAGCACTTTGGCGATCCCTAAGCCGATGCCGCTGGTGGAGCCGGTGACCAGCGCTGTTTTACCGTTTAAATTCATCATATTTCTCCTTCAGTCGGGTCTCAGACAATGCCGGTCACATAGAACGTGGCAATGACAAACAGTACCGCGAGGCTTTTGATCACCGTGATGGCGAAAATGCCGCCGTAGGCCTGGCGATGGCTCAGGCCGGTGATCGCCAGCAGGGTGATCACCGCCCCGTTATGCGGCAGGGTATCCATGCCGCCGCTGGCCATGGCGGCGACGCGGTGCAGGACCTCCAGCGGAATATTGGCGGCGTGGGCGGCGGCGACAAAGGTCTCGGACATCGCCGCCAGGGCGATGCTCATTCCCCCGGAGGCCGAGCCGGTGATCCCGGCCAGCACCGTGACGCTGATCGCCTCGTTTAACAGCGGATTGGGAATGGCCGCGAGGGCTTTCGACAGCACCAGGAAACCCGGCAGGGCGGCGATAACCGCGCCGAAGCCATACTCAGAGGCGGTGTTCATTGCCGCGAGAATCGCCCCGCCCACCGCCGTCCGGCTCCCCTCCGCCAGCCGGCCGCGAATATTGCGATAGCCGCAGACCAGCACCAGCACAATGCCGGAAAGCAGCGCCGCCTGCACCGCCCAGATGGCGGTGATTTTTCCCACCTCGGTGATGACAGGCTTCGCCAGACCCGGCAGGGTGAGCTCATGGCTGGCGCCGTACCATTGCGGGATCCAGTGGGTAAACAGCAGATTCAGCACCCCCACCAGCAGCAGCGGGGCGATTGCGATCAGCGGATGCGGCAGGTCGATGTCATCCGGGGTCTCCGGCTCATTTTGCAGATCGGTCCCATAGCCTTCGCCGCTGGCCTGCGCTTTGCGGCGCTGGCGCTCCAGCCACAGCAAACCGAAGAGGATAATGAACAGCGAGCCGATAAGCCCCAGCCACGGGGCCGCCCAGGCGTTGGTGCCGAAGAAGCTGGTGGGAATAATATTCTGGATCTGCGGCGTGCCGGGCAGGGCGTCCATGGTAAACGAGAACGCGCCGAGGGCGACGGTGGCGGGGATCAGCCGTTTGGGGATCCCGCTCTGGCGAAACAGCTCGGCGGCGAAAGGGTAAACGGCAAAGGCCACCACAAACAGCGACACCCCGCCGTAGGTCAGCAGGGCGCACACCAGCACGATCACCGGGATCGCGTGGCGGCGGCCGAGGATGCGGATGGCGGCGGCGACAATCGACCGTGAGAATCCCGACAGCTCAATCAGCTTGCCGAACACGGCGCCCAGCAGAAACACCGGGAAATAGAGCTTTACAAAGCCAACCATTTTTTCCATAAACAGCCCGGTAAAGGCCGGGCCGACCGCGCCCGGGTCGGTGAGCAGCACCGCGCCGAGGGCGGCGATCGGCGCAAAGAGGATCACGCTGTATCCACGGTAGGCTGCCAGCATCAGTAACGCCAGCGCGGCCAGGGCTATTATCACACTCATCACGACGTCTCACTCTCATTGTTATTGTAGGGGTACAGAACGCGATACTAGGGTTTCAGGGCGAAGCGCAGCTGGTGTTCCCGGCGCGACTGGATGCGCTGACGCCGCGCCTCGTCCCAGCGGTAAAAGCCTTGCCCGCTGCGGGCGCCGGTGTCGCCTTGCGCCACTTTCTCCGCCACCAGCGACATCATCTCCGTACCGCTGGCCAGCTCCGGCAGCAGGTGCTGGCAGATATCCTGGACCGTCGCCAGGCCGGTCATGTCCGCCGCCTCCAGCGGGCCGACCATCGCATAGCGACGGCCCAGCGAGGCGCGCATCACCTGGTCCACCACCTCCGGGGAAGCGATGCCGCTGTGGACGATGTGCAGCGCTTCGCGCAGCAGGGCGAACTGCAGCCGGTTGCCGACAAAGCCCGGCGCGGCGCGATTGAGCACCACCGCTTCCAGCGCGCAGGCGGCGCAAAAGTCGCTTACCTGGCGCGCCAGATGGGGCAGCGTGGCGCTCCCGGGCACCACTTCCACCAGCGGGATCAGGTGCGGCGGATGCCAGAAATGAGCGATCAGCAGCCGTTCCGGAAGGCGCATGCCCTGCGCCAGCCGATCCGGCGGCAGGCCGCTGGTGTTGCTGGCGATAATCGCCTCGTCGGCGATCAGCGTTTCCAGTTCGGTATACAGGGCGTGCTTCAGCGCCAGCCGTTCGGGGATCGCTTCAATCAGCAGCGTGGCGTCGGCCAGCGCCTGCAGCGCCGGGGTGGGGATTAAACGGCTCAGCACGGCGTCGCGGTCGGCGGGATCCTGCTGACCGCTCGCCTCCAGCTCGCGCAGGATCGCCCCGGCCACCGTGGGCACCTCGGCAAGACGTTGCGGATCGGTGTCATACAGGCGGACGGCGTGACCGTGACGGGCGAAATGACAGGCGATGCCGACGCCCATCAGTCCCGCGCCGAGTACCGCCAGACGTGGTGTAAACATAGTGGCTCCTGTTAACGTTGAAGGGTCATGGCGATGCCTTGGCCGCCGCCGACGCACAGGGTGGCCAGCCCTTTACCGGCGCCCCGGCGCTGCATCTCATGCACCAGGCTGACGAGGATCCGGCAGCCGGAGGCGCCGATGGGATGGCCCAGGGCGATGGCGCCGCCGTTGACGTTGACTTTCTCGCTGTCCCATTCGAGCAGCTGACCGACGGCCAGCGCCTGGACGGCAAAGGCCTCGTTGGCTTCGATAAGATCCACCTCGTCCAGCGTCCAGCCGGCATGCTGCAGCGCTTTGCGGCAGGCGCTCACTGGGCCGATGCCCATCACCGACGGGTCGACCCCGGCGACCGCCGCACTGACGATGCGCGCCAGCACCGGCAGCCCAAGCTCGCGCGCTTTATCGACGCTCATCAGCAGGACCGCCGCGGCGCCGTCGTTCAGGGATGAGGCATTCCCGGCGGTGACGCTGCCGTCAGCCGGGCGAAACGCCGGGCGCAGCTTGGCCAGCTGCGGCTCGCTGGTCTCCGGGCGCGGTTGTTCATCGTCGGTGACGACACGCGGCGGTTTTTTGCCCTGCGGGACGCTGACCGGGACGATCTCCTCGCGAAAGCGTCCGGCGGCGATAGCGGCCGCCGCTTTGCGCTGGGAGCTGGCGGCGAAGGCGTCCTGGCGCTCGCGGCTGATATCGAAGGCATCGGCGAGGTTCTCGGCGGTCATGCCCATGTGGTAGTCGTTAAAGGCGTCCCACAGGCCGTCCTGGATCATGCTGTCCTGCAGGCTGGCGTGGCCAAAACGCAGGCCGTCGCGGGCGCCGTGCATCAGATAGGGAGCATTGCTCATGCTCTCCTGGCCGCCGGCGATAACGATCCCGGCGTCGCCGCAGCGGATCGCCTGCACCGCCTGCTGAACCGCTTTCAACCCGGAGCCGCACACCAGATTGACGGTGACCGCCGGGGTGTCCACCGGCAGGCCGGCCCGCAGCGCGGTCTGGCGCGCCGGGTTCTGCCCGCAGCCGGCGGTGAGCACCTGGCCGAAAATCAGTTCATCGACCGCCGCGGCGGGCAGCTGGCAGCGTTCAAGCAGGCTGCGCACCACCGTCGCGCCGAGGTCGACGGCGGAAAGCGGGGCGAAGGCGCCGCGAAAGCTGCCGACCGGGGTGCGTACTGCAGCAACAATGGCAATATCGGTCATGGTCTCTCCTTAGCTGAAGCGCATTTCGCGCACGTCGTCGGCGACGATCAGCCGTCCCGCCGTTTTACGCATCACCTCGTCGGGGCTGACCCCCGGAGCCACTTCGCGCAGGACAAACGCCCCGTCGACAATGTCCAGCAGGGCCAGGTCGGTGAGCACCCGGCGAATGCAGCCCACGCCGGTGAGCGGCAGGGTGCACTGCGGCAGCAGTTTGGATTCGCCGTTCTTTGAGGCGTGGGTCATCACCACGATGATGTTCTGCGCGCCGGCCACCAGGTCCATGGCGCCGCCCATCCCCTTAACCATTTTCCCGGGGATCATCCATGAGGCGATATTCCCCGCGACGTCGACCTCAAAGGCGCCAAGAACCGTAAGATCGACGTGGCCGCCGCGGATCATGGCGAACGACTGGGCGGAATCGAAGATCGCCGCCCCGGTTTGCGCGGTGACGGTCTGCTTGCCGGCGTTAATCATGTCGGCGTCGATGGTTTCCTCATCGGGAAATTCGCCCATCCCCAGCAGGCCGTTCTCCGACTGGAGCATCACTTCAATACCGGCGGGGATATAGTTGGCCACCAGCGTCGGGATACCGATCCCGAGGTTGACGTAGTCGCCGTCGCGCAGCTCCTGAGCGACGCGCATCGCCATTTGTTCACGGGTTAGCATCTCAGTGCCCTCCGGCGCGCAGGGTGCGCTGTTCAATACGTTTTTCGAATTGCCCGACGATCAGCCGGTCGACATAGATCCCCGGGGTGTGAATGGCGGAGGGCGGCAGTTCGCCCGGCGGCACGATCTCTTCCACCTCCACCACCGTAATGCGCCCGGCGGTGGCCATCAGCGGGTTGAAATTCTGCGCGGTGTGGCGGTAAACCACGTTGCCGTACCAGTCAGCTTTCCAGCCCTTCACGAGGGCGAAATCGCCGCGAATGGCCTGTTCGAGAATGTAATTTTTACCGTCGAACTGGCGCACCTCTTTGCCTTCGGCGACAGGGGTGCCATAGCCGGTAGCGGTGTAAAAGCCGGGGATCCCGGCGCCGCCGGCGCGGATTTTTTCCGCCAGCGTTCCCTGCGGGGTGAGCTCTACCGCCAGCTCGCCGCTCAGCACCAGCTGTTCAAAAAGCGCGTTTTCCCCGACGTAAGAGGCCACCACTTTGCTGACCTGGCGCGATTCCAGCAGCATGCCGAGACCGAAGCCGTCGACGCCGCAGTTGTTGGAAACCACCGTCAACCCCTGCACCTGGCGGCGCTTCACTTCGGCGATCAAATTCTCGGGTATACCGCACAGGCCGAAGCCGCCGGCGAGCAGCGTCATGCCGTCCGTTAACCCTTCCAGCGCCGCTTCGTAGCTGGCGACGCGTTTATCCAGTCCTGCCATCTTGTCTCTCCTGCCTTGCGATAGCCTTATCATTGGCGCTGGCGACTGATTTGATAATTTTGAATTTGTGACCCACTCATTTGGAAATTTTATTAATTTCCTGTTAACTAATTTCTTTCAATTAGTTAACAGGATGAAAAATGAGAATGAGTGTCAAACAGTTACGCGCGTTTTTAGCGGTAGCTCACACTCTCAATTTCGCCCACGCCAGCGAAAGGCTGAATCTGTCGCAGCCAGCTCTCAGCCTGACCATCAAAGGGTTGGAGGAGGCGCTGGGGGGCGCGCTGCTGCAGCGCAGCACCCGCAAAGTGACCCTCACCCAGGAGGGGGAACTCTTTCTGCCGATGGCCCGTCAGCTGCTGGCCGACTGGGATAACGTCGAGGAGGCGATGCGTCAGAGCTTTACCCTGCAGCGGGGCAAAATCTCGGTCGCCGCGATGCCGTCGTTCGCCGCCAACGTTCTGCCGGAGGCGCTGAAAGCCTTCCGCGACCGCTATGCCGGGGTGAACGTCACGGTGCATGACGTGATAAATGAGCAGGTGATCGAGATGGTGCGCGAGGGGCGGGTGGAAATGGGTATCGCTTTCGAGCCATCGCCCAGCCACAACCTGCTGTTTACCCCGCTGGCGGTGGACCGCTTCGTGGCGATCGTTCCCCGGCAATCGCCGCTGGCGAAGAAAAAAAAGCTCACCTGGCAGGAGCTGTTAACCCTCGACTTTATTACCCTCCAGCGCCCTTCGGCGGTGCGCCTGATGCTGGAGGAGGCGCTGGCGCGCAGCGGGCGTCAGCTGGACGTGGCCCTGGAGAGCCATCAGCTGGTGACGGTGGGGAGAATGGTGGCCAGCGGGCTGGGGGGCAGCGCGGTGCCAGCGCTATGCAAAACGCAGATGGCCTCGCTGGGGGCGGTGTGCATTCCGCTTAGCGATCCGCCGATTGAAAAGTGCGTTGGGGCGATTTATGCCGGACATCTGCCGCTGTCGAAGGCGGCGCAGGCGCTGCTGGATACGCTGAAAGGGTTTTTACCCAGCTGAGGCGGGCGGGAGGCAAAAAAAAACCGGCCCGCGGGCCGGTTTGATAATCAGATTTTGCAGGCGTCGCCGCAATCGTCATCGGCAACGATCGCCTGGGCTTTTTTGTCCGCTTCTTCCAGACGCTCCGCGTTGCGCTCTTCCGCTTCATCCAGGCCGCTGAAGACCAGGTTGTCGAGATCAATTTCCATAAGTTACCTATCGTTGCTGGTTTTGGATCAGCGTCAAGTATAGGGTAAAACCGCCCGCGGATGTACCCGCGCTTCGCGCCGAACGCACAGAGCGTTAAGTCGCTGGGCGGCGGGCATCACCTACCATAATTAATCGTTGACAGGATGGCGTTAATTTTAATTATCGTCGGCAGAACAATTTCCTGCCGCAATATTAAATGAAAGGACAACGAAGGTGTAATTAAGCGTTGACGAATATCTTTTATGTTAATATGGCCGCGATTATGGATGAATCTATGGATCTTAATCAATGGGACATACTGTTGCAGGCGCCATCAAAGAATGGCGTAAACATAATAAAGTGATCGGTCAGGTCAAAATAAACTATAAAAAAATTTTACGAAAATGCAGAGAGCTCTCGCTCGCAGGAGGTAAGTACAGAGAATATCAAGGACTTTGCGCCAAATATCAGTGCGCGCGGTTGACCGCCGTAACCCAGGGGCTGGTGCCTTTCGAGGATAAACCCTTTAAGGCCTATCTTAATAAACGGATGTCAAAACGGCGCAAGCTGGATATTGCCCACGGTTCGCTGAATTTTATCGAGAAAACATTTCAGCCGGATGTGCTGCCGCAGCTCTATACCGTGGCGGATTTTGGCCGGGCGATGTTTGCTATTCCTTTGAAAAATGGCGATAAGCTTGACGTTAAGCTGCTGGCGTCGCCGTTTCAGGAGGAGGGGGAACTGATGCTGCAGCTGTTTCTCGGCGACCGTCGCGTCTATAGCGTCTGTTTTTCCTGTACCGACGATGGCCGCGCCTATATCGGCGGTATTCAGGGCGGGAAAGATATCACCAATGAAGAGGTGAAGGCGCTGACCAAAGAGCTGCATGGCGCGCGGCCGAAAAATATCATCATGAGCGTGCTGTATGGTTTCTTAGGCTATTTCAACATCACCACGGTCTACGCGATCGATTCCGATTACCACGTGAAAAGCGATCTGGTGAAAGCCAGTTACTCATCGCTGTGGCTGGAAATGGGCGGTGAGAAACAGGCTCGCGGCTGGTATAAACTGCCGGCGCAAGAGATCAAAAAAAGTATTGAAGAGGTGAAAAGTAAACACCGCAGCCAGTTTATTAAGCGCGAAGGCATTAAAGAGCTGATTCAGCTCGATATGGCCAACGCCCTGCGGCAAATCACCTTGCGTTCGCGGGTGAATTAACGCCTCTTATACGTCAGGCGGACAGCAGGGGGCTGTTGTCCGCCTGACGATATCCTCTCTTTACTGGCCGCTTTCGCCGACCGGCGGCGACGCGGAGGCGGCGAGCAGCGGGGCGCTACGCCACCACACCATCAGCGCGACCAGCGCGATAACGCTCAGCACCCCGAAGGCGGTGGCAAAGGAGTAGCGTCCGGCGATAGCGCCGGTTAACGCCGGACTCATCGCCGCCCCGGCCCCCTGCATCAGCATCACCACGCTCTGTCCGGCGTTGACGTGCCCGCTGCCGCGCAGCAGCGAGACGATAAAGCTGGGCACCGCCACCCCCAAAATCCCTGCCGCCAGACCATCAAGAATTTGCACCGGGACCATCATCTCCGGGGCGTCGCTGGAGGCCGCCAGCGCCGCGCGGATGGGCATGATCAGCAGCGCCAGCAGAATGCATCGCCAGTAACCATATTTGTCGATGCTGCCGGCGACCCGAATGGCCACCGGGATCATCACCACCTGCGAAATAATTACCGTGGCGGCGGCAAACAGCCCCGGATTGAGGTGTCCCGGCGCGGCGGCGATCCGCATGCTCAGCATCGGCAACAGCGCGGCGTTGGCGAGATGGAACAGCATCAGGGTCACGCCGGCGATCAGCAGCGGCGTATGGCGGAACAGGATGGCAAACCCAGGCAGCGCGGGCGGGACGGCCGACTCGAGGCCGCGGGCGGCGTCATCGTCGATATCGCTGCCGCGGATCGCCAGCAGGGCGATGAGGGTGAACAGGGTGGTACCGGCCATCAGAATGAAAATACCGCCGATGCCCCAGTACCAGGCGATGGCCCCGGCAATCAGCGCGGTGAAGAAATTCCCCGCGTGGTTGAAGGCTTCGTTTTTGCCCATCTGGGCGCTAAAGCCGCGCTGTCGGGTCAGCCCAAGGGTGATCCCGGCGATTAACGGTCCGACAAAGGCTGCGCAGATCCCGCTTGCGACTTGCGAAAGGGCCACCACGCTGGTCTTCTGACTGAACCAGAGCAGCAGAGTGGTCAGGGTTATCACCAGGCAGACCACGGCCAGCAGCACGCGCTTATGCCGCGAGGTGTCGGTGATGAAGCCGGCGGGCAGGGTCGCCAGCAGGCCAGCAACGCCGCCGATGGTCATCAACAGGCCGATATCCTCCGCCTGCCAATGACGCTGGGTGAGAAAGATCCCCAGAAACGGCCCAAGGCCGTCGCGAACGTCGGCGATAAAGAAGCTGGTCAAACATAAAGCCCGCAGTGAACGAAGCGACATTTTCTACCTTTAGCATGAGCGATCCGCGGATCAGCGGCGGACCAGGGCGGTCATGGCGTGCGCCACGGATAATGGCCGGGATCGGACCCGGCAGAGAGCGTCATCCTTTATCGCACCGTTCGATGAAAGCAAAATGTCCCGCTGTCTTCGGGTAACGTGGCAATGCAACATACCTGCTCGTCGCGGCTTCCGCCAGAGGTCTACGAAAGTTCTGTAACGGGGCAACCGCGCCGCAGCCTGCGCCGCGGGGCTATCAGCGTTCGTCTGCTTTAACGATCTGCAGCGCGGCGGGATTCGCCACGCTGCCGCTGGCGGTGACGAACCCCGGATGGACGGCCTCGCCGCTGACGCTGTCCACCAGCGCAATATGCGGCGCGCTGTGCAGCACCTGCTGGTGGCCCCATTCCATCAGGGCGAACAGCACCAGCGCCAGGCTACGGCTTTTATCGGTGAGAACATATTCATAGCGCTCGCGAGCCCCCGCTTCCCGGTAGGGGACTTTGCGGAGCAATCCCATTTCGGTCATCGTTTTCAACCGGGTGGTGAGCGTCTGGCGGGTGATATGGGTATGCGTCTGCATCGTTTCAAAGCGCGTCACACCGTAAAACGCCTCGCGGAGGATCAGCAGCACCCAGCGGTCGCCGAGTATTTTGGCTCCTTCCGCCAGGCCGCACAGCTCCGGATCGAGGTAGGGCAGTGATTTATTTTTTGACATCGCGAGATTGACCTTCTACTCTGAGTTTGAATTTTAGACTTAGATGCGAAGGAGCATAGCGTGCCATTTGTTAACGTGCAAACCATTAAAGGGATCATGACCGCGGAACAGAAAAGTGAGCTGCTGCGGCGGATGACCGATCTGCTGGTGGAGATTGAGGGGCAGGGCGATCCGCAGTTCCGCCAGTCAGTATGGATCCGCATTGATGAACATGACCCGGAACAGTGGAGCCTCGGGGGCGTCCAGCCGACGGCCGCGATGATTGCGGCTAAATTCGCCGCGGCGCGGCGCGACTGATCCCCTGAATAAACCGGGCTGCGAAGCCCGCCCCGGCGATCTGGCGCAGAAGAGGAGTCAGATCGCCGGGTAATATTGCTATTCGCTATGGTGCAAAAGCGTATTTTGCGGCTAAGGTAACGGTCAGGGAACCCAACAAACAGGGCGCGATGCCAGACGGCCAGCCTGGCGCCACTCTCACACCGGTGAAAACAACGGATGTCTACAGAACAGATGCTGCCGCTGGCGGCGCAGAACAAAAATATCATCCGCCTGGCCGCCGCTCAGGCGCTGGCCGGCGCCAACTCGGTGGTGTTCTACGCCACCGGCGCTATCGTCGGCAATACCCTCGCCCCCAGCCCGTCGCTGGCCACGCTGCCGATCACCCTGTTTGTGCTGGGGATGGCGGCCTCGATTTTGCCTTTCGGCGCGCTGGCGCGAAAGCGGGGCCGCAAAGCCGCGTTTATGGCCGGTACCGGCGCCGGGGTGGTCACCGGTCTGGCGGCCGCTCTGGCGGTGGTGCTGGGCTCTTTTCTGCTGTTTTGCTTCGCCGCGATGCTCGGCGGCGCCTATGCCGCGGTGGCGCTCAGTTTTCGCTTTGCCGCCACCGACGGCGTCGCTCCGGAACGTCGCGCCCGCGCGCTGTCGCTGGTGATGGGCGGCGGCGTGGCCGCCGGGATCATTGGCCCGATGCTGGTCACCGGCACCATGCACCTCTGGCCGACCCATACCTTCGCCTTCACCTTTCTCGCTCAGGCGCTGGTGGCGGCGCTCGCCGCCATTCTGCTGGCAGGCGTGACGTCGGCAGAGCCCGCGGCGGCCAGCGTGCGCGGAGGGCGGCCGCTGCGCGAGATTATCCGCCAGCCGGGCTTCGCCACCACGGTGTTCAGCGGGGCGGTGGCCTATATGGTGATGAATTTTCTGATGACCGCCGCGCCGCTCTCCATGCATATGCACGGTCTTTCCCAGCAGGCCGCCAACCTCGGGATCCAGTGGCATGTGATGGCGATGTACGGCCCGGGATTTGTCACCGGCCGGTTGATCCAGCGCTTCGGCGCCGTGCGCATGGCGGCGGCGGGATTGCTGATCACCGGCGCGTCGGTGGCGGTCGGTCTCAGCGGCGTCGGGGTATATCATTACTGGCTGTCGCTGATTTTGCTCGGCATCGGCTGGAACTTTGGCTTCACCGGCGCCTCGGCGAAAATCATCGATTTCCACCGCCCGGAAGAGAAGACCCAGGTGCAGTCGCTCAACGATTTTCTGGTCTTCGGCGTGATGATCGTGGGTTCGTTTTCGTCCGGCGTTCTGCTCAACGCCTTCGGCTGGAACGCGGTGCTGTGGGGCACTCTGGTGCCGGTGGGGCTGGCGCTGTTCACCCTGCCGCTGCGCCCTTTATCGCCACCCCGCGCTTAGCGCCTGGTCTGCCGCTGCGCGGGCCGTCTTTTTGCGCTTTTCGCAAATGCGTTGCCGAACTTTATCAAAGCCAGCGCGTGGGAAAACGTCACATACGCGACATGCTGTAGTAATGTCTACAGCATGAGAATGCATCTCCTGACCCTCAACCTGACGATGTCTCAAGCCGCTGAACCCTGAAGAGCACGTCAGCACGCGGGTGACCTTCGACGTTCTGGCCCGACGCAGTGCTCTGGAGGCCGCGATCCCCGATACCCGATACCCTGGGGCGGTTGATCCACTTCCTGGACGTCGGTGGGGAACCGACCCCGGAGGCGGCGGGAGTGGAGAGTGTGCTTGCAGGGCTGCGGGAAACCATTACGGACGATGACCAACTGCTGGCGGCAGCCTGCTCGCTGTTCGACGGCTTATTGACGTCCTGTGAAATGAGGTCTGGCAATCATGAGCAAAACGGTGGTTCTTCCGCAGAGTGACAGTCCTTCCGTCGTCGCCTCCGTCTCCTTCTGGCAGGCCTTTCGCTTCTGGCTGAAGCTCGGCTTTATCAGCTTCGGCGGGCCTGCCGGGCAGATCGCCATGATGCACCAGGAGCTGGTGGATAACCGCCGCTGGATCTCGGAAGGACGATTCCTGCACGCGCTCAACTTTTGTATGGTCCTGCCCGGCCCGGAGGCGCAGCAGCTGGCGACCTATATCGGCTGGCTGATGCATAAAACCTGGGGAGGCGTCATCGCCGGGGTGCTGTTTATTTTGCCCTCGCTGGCGTTACTCATCGCGCTGGGGTGGATCTACCTCGTCTGGGGAGATGTCGCGGTGGTGGCGGGGATTTTTTATGGCATCAAACCCGCCGTGGCGGCGATCGTGCTGCAGGCGGCGCACCGCATCGGCTCGCGGGCGCTGAAAAATGGCGCCTACTGGGCCATCGCCGCCGCTGCCTTTGTCGCTATTTTTGCGCTGAACGTTCCTTTTCCGCTGATCGTCCTGACCGCGGCGATCGTCGGGTTTATCGGCGGACGGATGGCGCCGGCGACATTCGGCAAAGCGGACACCCACCGTGCGCAGAGTCACCCCGGCGGGGCCGCCATCATTGATGATGCGACGCCGATCCCGGCCCATGCCATTTTCAGCTGGCGGCGTACCGCCCAGGTACTGATCGCCGGGATGCTGCTGTGGCTGGTGCCGATGGCCGCCCTGGCGCTAATGCTGGGCTGGGCGCATCCGCTGACCCAGATGAGCTGGTTCTTTACCAAAGCCGCGCTGATGACCTTTGGCGGGGCGTATGCCGTCTTACCTTACGTTTACCAGGGGGCGGTAACCCACTATGGCTGGCTGACCGCAGGGCAGATGATGGACGGCCTCGCCCTTGGGGAATCCACCCCCGGGCCGTTGATCATGGTGGTGACCTTTGTCGGGTTTGTCGGCGGCTACACCAAAGCGGTATTGGGCGTCGATGATGCGCTGCTGGGGGGCATCGCGGCGGCGTGCCTGGTGACATGGTTTACCTTTTTGCCCTCGTTTATCTTTATTCTCGCCGGCGGGCCGTTTATTGAAACCACGCATAATAAAGTGGGATTTACCGCGCCGTTGACTGCTATCACCGCCGCGGTGGTGGGCGTTATCCTGAATCTGGCGCTGTTTTTTATCTGGCATAGCGTCTGGGGACCATCCGGTTTCGACCCATGGTCTGCGGCCATTGCTCTCGCCGCCGCCGGGCTGCTGTTTCGCTATAAGTGGAAGCTGACCTGGGTGCTGGCCGCCGCCGCCGCGGTGGGCCTTATCGTCCATATGGCGGGACTGTCCGGCGCAGGATAAGGTCGGCGTCGGGCTGAGAGAAATGTCGCCAGGTGCGGTAGCGGGGAAGAGGCCAGTGCCTGTGCAGGCCCTGGCCGGATGGGGAGCACTTATTTAACTACGGGAGGCTCCACCGCGAGATGCAATTGACAATATTGTTCAACTCCTTCTTTAAGCATCTTAATAATCATTAGCAGCATGGGTAAGTACGGAACGAACTTAACAAGCAGTGAGCCTGTAGATCCGTCAAGCAGCGTCAGGGCGGCATCCACTTTCTTTTTCCATGTTTTGTTATATTCCACGCAAAAATTCTTTACATCGGCTGGCTGCGTTGAACGGGCAATCTGTTCGAGTTCTTCGATGGCGTTGAGTGCCGCTTTTATTTTCTCAATATCAGTTTGTTGTGTCATGTTAGCCTCGTAGTAACAGGAGAAAGAGGATTAACTCATTTTTACTTCCAGGTTTGTGGCTTAAAGAAAAGCCACGGTAAGGTGTAATCGTACAGCGCTTTCACCGGCACTACGGATAAGTGGAAATGCTTATCGTGCGGGCTGGCGCCATGGTAATCGCGCCATACCCATGGCTGGACAGAAGCGCTAATAATATGTTTGTTCCAGATAATGTATTTAATTCGTTTGTCTTTGCTGTCGACCAGTGCATTGACAATCGCCTGAGCATCACACCCCTGAGCGGGATCGTGCGTAATATCGATAGCCGTAACCACACCAATATTTCCATCCAACACCTGCGGGTTATGATCCGAGTTTGTGTGGGCATGATGTTCATCACCAATGGTGCCATCGCTGGCCTTATTGCGGTGCGGAGCATATTGATTAATCTGATCTCTGAGTATCAGCAGACTCTTTGCGACACGCCATACCATGTTATTTACCCTCCGGATTGAAACAGGGGTTTGAGCTGACCGGTTCTGCGCCAGGAACCATGTCCTGATAAACCGGAGATGGGGGGAGAGGATCGACTACTGTATCCGCTTTCACGCTGTTGACTTGTTGCTTCTTCAGGTTCTTCACTTGCAAAAGATAATTAAGGATAGCGTTCCAGAACGCAGACCCGCCGCTCGCCATCAAGCCAATACATAATGTCATCAGATCCGGGTGTTTAAAGGCCGAAAAACTGCCGGCGACGAAGGGTTGCGTCAAAAACGCCGTCACAATTCCGGCCACCACCGCTAATAGCTGCAGGGCAGATTTGCGTTTTCCTTCTATGACTGGATCCTGCTTTTCCAGATTAAGCCAGGGAAAATACCCTTTAATAATCTCTACCACTCTTTCCGAGGCGATACTAATGGCGATCAGCATCGTAATGATGTTTTCAAGTTGCGAAGAAATGGCATCGCTCATATCACCCTCACTATTTCTGTGTTGAATAAAAATAAATGACAACGTTTTTAACAAGTGTTTACTGCACAGGAATAATTCCTGGCGGGTAAGTTTCACGGTCATTTTTTATTGTTCAGGTAGGCAAGGGGCAAGTGATAATTTAATGATCGCGAATAATAAACTATTTGCCAGTACCTGCCAGAAATGACAATTTAACTCGAGAGCAATATTGAACCGTGAATTTAACCCGCGATAATAAATTTATCGTCGCTTTTTTGATGAGTATAACGGAGGAAACAGAGACGCCACTCATTCATATGAATGAGTGGCGTAAAAAAACTCGCCGTGCGGGCAGGGGGAAGAGAGACGGGCCCGCTCCGCGTTTGCCCGCACGCGGAACGGAGCGGGGCGATCAGGTCGCGGGAGTTTCGCGGGTGGCCCGCGCCTGCGGGTTGCTGTCCAGTTCCAGCTGGTCGCGCAGCGCCCAGCCGCGCAGCTTGCCGGGGTTAAGCAATCCCGCGGGGTCGAGAGATTGTTTCACCGCCACCACGTCAGGGCGAATCACCCCTTGTTTGCCGTCCTCAACCTGCAGCACGTGGGGGTTATTAATTTTGACGTCGTTATCGCGAAATATCTGCATGATCGCGTTGAGACGTTCGGGCGTGGTATAGCGCACCAGCTGCAGACCGCTGGCGGTGAGGTTGCCTTCGATATCGCGCAGAAATTCAATATGGGACATCACCTCCCCGGCGAAATGCTGTTCCATCTGTAAAATTTGCTGCGGATAGCGCTGCGCATCAAACGCGGTCTGCAGATAGGTCAGCGTATTGTCCACCTTGAGCGCATGCAGGGTGGTGTGGTTCCAGCAGTATTCCATTAACGAGCCATTGCGCGCCCGGGCCTCATCGCTGGCCTGGCGGATGGCGTTGGCCCCGCGATGGCGCTGTAACAGGCTGGCGCACACGCCTTCGCTCTCTTCGGCGATCAGGCTGATAACCGCATGCTGCCCGGCGCGGTAACGATCGTTGAGGTGGCTAAAATAGTCAGCGATCGGGGTGGCCAGCAGCGCGACCTGGCGCTTCACCAGCCCCGGCGAGCGGACGCAGGCGTTGGCATAGTTCAGGGCATCGGCGAAATCGTCAAACACGTCCAGGCGTTCTATCCACTGGTGCACGGGAGCCAGCGCCAGCTCAACCTCAAGAATGATGCCGTTGGTGCCGTAGGCATGATGCAGCAGCAGCGCTTCGGGTGCCGGGACGGTCAGCACGCGAGGGACCGGCTCGACGGTCATCACTTTGACGCTGAGCACATTGCCGGGCGCCGCCAGCGGCCCATAGTTGATGGAGCCGATGCCGCCGAACCCGCCGCCGTAGAGGCCGCCCAGGCTCGCCAGGCGGTAGGTCGACGGCATACATCGCAGCTCCCAGCCCGTCGGGCGGGCGGCGGTTTCGATGTCCGCCAGGCGAATGCCGGCCTGGGCCCTCACCGTGCCGTTGCCGAGGGCGACGATCTGGTTGAGCCCGGTCATATCCACCAGCATCCCTCCTTCGAGAGGGACCAGCTGTCCATAGTTGCCGGTGGCGCTGCCGCGCAAGGTCAGCGGCAGCTGATGCTGCGCGCAGGCGGCGACCAGCTGGCGCAGCTCCTCTTCATCGCGCGGGCGAACCACCGCGTCCGCCTGTTTTCCCGCCAGCTGCTCGGCGAGTACCGGACTGAACCAGTGAAAATCGCGGGAAAGCCGTTTGAGTTTCGCCGGCTGCAGGGTCCACTCCAGCGCCGGGAGTGCCTGCTGGATCGCCGCGACCGCGTTTTGACGCTGTTCATCAGTCATCATTCTTTTTCCTGTTCGTCAGCAAAACATTAATGAGATTGCACGGCTTCGCTTTCATGCCAGGCGCTGAGCGCCCGGCGCGAGACCCAGGACATCACGCCGAACAGCGCGATCCCGGCGAGAGAGATCAGCAGCAGCGCGGCAAACATCAGCGGGATATCCAGCTGGTAGCCGGCCTGCAGGATCTGATAGGCCAGCCCGGTATTGGTCCCGCCAGTGCCGGCGACAAACTCCGCCACCACCGCGCCAATCAGCGACAGCCCGCTGGAAATACGCAGCGCGCCGAAGAAATAGGGCAGCGCCGAGGGGATACGCAGCCGCACCAGGGTCTGCCAGCGGCTGGCGTGATTGAGGCGGAAATAGCTCAGCAGGCCGGGGGAGACGCTGCGCAGTCCCTGGGTGGTATTGGAGATGATGGGGAAGACCGCCATCAGGGTGGCGCACACCACCAGCGAGAGGGTGGCGTCCTTTACCCAGATGATGATCAGCGGGGCGATGGCGACGATCGGCGTCACCTGCAAAAACACGATGTAGGGAAACAGGGCGGTCTCCACAAAGCGGTTCTGCACCAGGATAAACGCCACGGCGGCGCCGATGACAATCGACAGCAGAAACGAGATCAGAGTGATCTTGAGAGTGAACAGCAGCGCCAGCAGCAGCGGCGTGAGATGCGTCCACAGGCTGTCCAGCATCACCAGCGGCGACGGCACCAGAAAGGCCGGGATGCGGAAATAGCTTACCGCGCCCTGCCAGAGGAGCACCACCGCCACCGCGACGAGGGTCGGATAGAGAATTTTGAGAAAACGCGGATGCTGGATCCACGGCGTTGAGGTTGTGGTCTTCATATTATGGCTCCATACCGGACTGGCTGGCCTGCAACAGACTGTCCTGCAGCTGACGGGCATACAGGGAAAATGCCGGACTGACGCGGAACGCCTCGCTGCGCGGGAACGGCTCCCGGATGGCGATATCTTCCACCACCCGTCCGGGACGGGCCGCCATCATGATCACCCGCTGCGAGAGAAACACCGCTTCGTGGATCGAGTGGGTGACGAAGACCACCGTCAGATTCTGCTCCTGCCACAGGCGCAGCAGATCGCTGTCGAGCTTGTTCCGCGTAATTTCATCCAGCGCGCCGAAGGGCTCATCCATCAGCAGCAGCTTTGGCCGGGTGACCAGGCCGCGGGCGATGGAGACGCGCATTTGCATGCCGCCGGAGAGTTCGCGCGGCAGGACGTCGGCGAACTTGCCGAGCCCCACCAGCTCAAGGACTTCACTCACCCGGGTATTCCCCTCCGCCCGCGGCACGCCGGCCAGATCCAGCGGCAGCCTGACGTTATTGCGCACGCTGCTCCAGGGCATCAGGGTGGCCTCCTGAAAGACGAACGAGAGCGGATGCTGCGCTTTTTCCCGGCTGTCGCGCCGCCACAGCATCAGCTTGCCGTCGCTGGGCTCCACCAGGCCGGCGACCATCTTCAGCAGCGTACTCTTACCGCAGCCGGACGGGCCGAGCAGGGTAATGAACTCCCCCTGGTTGATGGTCAGGTTAACGGGCAGCAGCGCCCGGGTGCCGTTGCTGTAGATCTTCTCCGCCGACAGCACCTCAATGGCCGGCGTGGCGGAGGCGGGCATAAAGCGGGTGTCGCTCATCACGGTCAGTTTCGGGGCAGTATTCATGGCATCACTCCGGCGTCTTTGACCATCTCCAGGGTGTAAGTCTGCTCAAACGGCACCTTGCTGGCGTCGATCAGTTTGTTTTTCACCAGCATGTCCCAGGTTTTCTTCAGCCGCGGCTCGGTGATGATGCCGATGCCGCCGGTCATGGCGTCGCCGCCGGTCACCAGCTGGTACTGCTTCATCTGGGCAATGCCAAAGGCGATCTGCTCGGCGCTCATTTGCGGGTTCGCTTTGCCGATCAGGTTGTTGCCGGGGCCAGGATCCTGCAGGTAGCTTTTCCACCCTTCCATGGAGGCTTTGACGAAGGCCGCCACCGCCGCCGGACGTTTGCGGATGGTGTCCGCCATACAGATAATCGAGTTGCCGTAGGGCGGGTAGCCCCAGTCGCTGAGCGGATAGACATAGAACGGCTGCCCGCCTTTGGCGACGGAGAACGGCTCGGAGGTCACGTAGCCCTGCTGCACCAGATTTTTATCGGCGAGGAACGGCTGAACGTTAAAGGTATAGGGGCGCACTTTGCTGCCAGCCAGACCCAGCTCGCTCTTCGCCCACGGCCAGAAGGAGGTATAGGCCTCGGTGGCGAGCAGGAACGTTTTGTCTTTAAGCTCCGCCGGGTTGCTCACTTTGTCATGAGTGATAAACACCGTCGGCGAGTGCTGGAACACGGTGGCGACGGTTACCGCATGCACCCCGGCCTGCCAGGTCTCCAGCGCCTGGCCGTTGTCGCCAAGGGTGCAGTCCGCCTGGCCGGCCGCCATCAGCTGCATGACGTTGATCTGCGGGCCGCCCATTTTAATCTCGACATCAAGACCGGCGTGCTTATACAGCCCGGTGGCCTGGGCCTGGTAAAAACCGCCATGCTCCGCCTGGGCATACCAGTTGGTGAGAAACGTGAACTTCTCCGCCGCGACGCAGGAGGCTGAGGCCGCGAGGGCGGCCACGGTCAGCAGGGTAAAAACTGGCGTTGGTCTGGTATTCATCAGGGCTCCTTGGATTCAGCAGCGAAAGAGGGTGGTAGGGACTGCACAAAGCCGTGCCAGTGCTGTTTGCCCCAGGTCGGTTCGCGACGTTCGACCCAGGCCATGCGGTGGATCTCGATGATTGCCTGCGCCCAGCTGGCGGCGAGGGAGTCGAGAAGCCCTTCGCCTTGCTCCCGCGTCGCCGGGGTTGGGTCGCCAATCACCCCGCTGGGGCCAAAGTCATAGGACGCCCACGCCGCCGCCGGGCGGCCCTTCGACAGGGTCGGGCAGGGGAATTCCGGCGGGAAGTTGGCGACCGCCCGCTCCATATGAACGCACTCCGGCGCCAGCGCCAGCATCAGCGCCGTTTCGCTATGCCCGGCGTGCATTGCCATCCGCTGTTCATGCGGGCTGAGGAACTGTTTTTCGCAGTTGGGCACGTTGAACACGTCGTGCGGGATGGCGATGAAATCCCCGTGGCGCAGGCGCATTTCCCGGCAGGCGATCTGCAGGATCTGCGGCTGGCCGCCGTGGCCGTTGATCATCAGCAGCTTGCGAAAACCGGCCCGATAGAGGGATTCGGCGATCTCCAGCAGGGTATGCAGCAGGGTATCGCCGCTGAGGGTCAGGGTGCCGGGAAAATGCAGATGCTCCTCTGACTTACCGTAGACGATCGGCGGGATGGCGTAGGCCGGGATCGTCGCCGGCAGCCGGGCGAGGGCATGGCCCGCCACGCCGGAGGAGATCACGCTGTCCACCGAGCAGGGCAGATGGGGGCCGTGCTGTTCAATCGCCCCGGTGGGGAGGACGATAACCGTATTGCTTTTATCCGGCAGGGCGGCCACGTCCGTCCAGCTCAGAAAAGGGAGAAAGCGCGCTGCAGGAATGTAACCGTTAATCATCGCGGTGCCTCGGAGTGAATTGGCTGGGGTAACCAGACGGTTGCTTCGACTTCAATCAATACCGTGGCGTCGGGCAGCATTTCGCTGACCTGCACCACGGTGGATACGGGCGGCTGGTCGGGATAAAACAGCTTCCTGACCCGGCTGTAATAGGGAAAATGGTCAAGGTTGCGAAAGTACTGCACCAGCTTGATAACGTCGCTCATCTGCCCCCCCGCGGACGCCACGGTGCGGCGGATGCTTTCCAGTACGTACCAGCTCTGGGCGAGGATCGGCCCCTGCTTCGCATCGGTTGAAAATTCCCCGGTCGCCCCCAGCAGCTCCCGCACCGGCTCAGGCACATCCTGAAAGCCGTTGACGATGGTGCCGGTCAGGGGATTGACCGGAATAATGCCGGAGAGAAAAATAAAATCGCCGGCTCTGCGCCAGGCGGCATACCGCGCCAGCGGCGCCCCCGCGCCTGCTTCAAGACTCATGTGCCATCTCCTCCTGCCACACTCGCCGGTGGGTTAACCTGCCGTGGTTAACCACCAGACGGGCGGCGCTGTTTAAAGGCCAGGTAAAACGGTCGCTACCCGGGAAAATCACCACGCTGGCCGCCGCCCCGACGGCAAAAGGGGCCGCGTCTGCCGGCGAACCGGTCAGCGCCGCGCGATCGCAGATCAGCCGAGACTGCCGGTCGAACGGGTCGCTGAGCTGGGCGCTGAACAGGCCGCAGGCCAGGGTGTCCAGCGGGTCGTAGCTTCCCGCCGGACAAAAGGCGTCCTGTACGTTGTCGCACCCAAGCAGGGTGGCCACGCCGACGGCCTGCGCCTCGTGCAGCAGGGTGATCCCCCGCTGGCGCGGCGTGCGGCCGAACGTCGCATCCTGCAGCAGCAGGTTGGTCATCGGCAGGGCGATAAGGGTGACGCCGTGCGCCGCCAGCTGGCGCAGGATCAGCGCCGCCTGCGCGTCGCTGCCGGCGGCCAGCGCGCAGCCGTGGCTGCAGCAGATATGCCCGGGGAATGGGTGGCGGGAGAGATGATCCGCCAGCCAGGTCAGCCCCTGAGACACCTTGCTGAGCTCCTCATCGATATGCAAATCCAGATCCAGTTCCCAGCGGGCCGCGCTGCGCAGCAGGTTTGCCATGGCGGCGGCGTCCCAGTTGGAGGAGTGAATGAAGCCCCCCAGCAGGCAGCGCTCCCCGCTGTTGGCGACCGTCCGGGCAATGGCCTCGGCGTCCGCCGGATCGCGAAACAGGGGCAGCGGGACCAGCGCCACCCGTTCCAGGGTGATGCCGCCGGTATCGAGACGGGCGATCTCCTGCCAGGCGTCCGGCGCGTCGGCGGTAAACCAGTCGATATGGCTGCGTAAATGGGTCACGCCATTTGCGGCCGCCCGGGCCAGCGCGGCGGACGCCCGACGTTGAATATCCGCCCTGGTCCAGTGTCGGCGATCCTCGTGCATGGCGTGGATCGCCGCCAGCAGCCCGGCCTGCGCCGGACGGCAGCGTTCAATGGTAAAGGTTTTGTCCAGATGGGCATGGGGTTCCACCAGGCCGGGGAGCGTCAGGGTCCCCGCCAGGTCCCACAGGCCGGGAGCCGGCTCGACGGAGGGCGTCACGGCGGCGATCCGTCCATCGCGAAAGGCCAGGTCCGCCAGCCGCGGTTCATCGTTGGCCTGCGTCGGCCAGCCGTCGGGCAGCGCCCAGGCCGGAAGTCGGGCGCGGCTGATGCCGGCGAGCGGCGCGCAAGAGGAGGGGAACGTCATCGTCAGTCTCCTCACAGATCCAAAACCAGACCCGGCGATTTCGCCCGCGAACAGCAGAGCGTGATCTGGTCGTTGCCGGCTTTCTCTTCCGCCGTCAGCACGCTGTCCCGGTGCTCGGGGAGCCCGTCGAGAACCCCGGTAATACACGATCCGCACATTCCCTGTTCGCAGGAGAGCATCACCTCCACCCCGGCATGCTGTAATACCTGAGCAATGGTTTGATCCGCGGCGACCTGCAGACGCTGCCCGCTGGAGGCCAGCTCAATATAAAATGCGGTGTTCGCCGCGATATTATTTTCCGCCGCGGGAGTAAAGCGCTCGAATACGAATTGCGACGGCGACCAGCGATATTCCTCCATGACTGACCGCAGTCGCTGAATAAAGCCCTCCGGGCCGCAGGCCACCACTGCGGTATCAGGGTGGGGCGTGGTTAAGCATTCGGGGATCCGCTGGCGAAACGACGCGCCTTCCTCGCTGCAGTGGATCGCCACCGTGCCGCTCGCGGCCAACTGGGCCAGGCGTGATGTGAAGGCCGTCTGGCGCGAGCTGGCGACATAATAATGCAGCTCCAGCGCCCCTTTTCTGGCGGCAATCGCTTCGGCCATCGCCAGCAAAGGCGTGATGCCGATGCCGCCGGCAAACAGCAGGTAGCGCCCGGCCTCCGGCAGGGGAAAATGGTTGCGCGGCGACGAAATGGAGAGCCGATCGCCGTGTTTGAGCTGCTGGTGCAAATAGCGTGAGCCGCCGGTGGACGCGTCCGTCAGCCGGACGCAAACTTCATAATGATTACCGCGGTCAGGCATGCCGCACAGGGAATATTGCCGCGGGCCAACGCCGGGAATAATAATATCGATATGCGCCCCGGCGGAGTAGGCCGGTAATATTTCCCCGGCCGCCGCCTGCAATATTAAAGATAGATTTCCCTCGCCGTTGGGGCGTATTTCCCCCACCGAGACCGAAATAAGATCGTGGCTGTGCATTACCGTTTTCTCTCCCTCAATCCGCTGTCTGCAGGGCGGCCAGGGGCAGCGAAGGGATACCCGCTCCTTCACGGTGACTGTCCGGCGTGCAAAAATGGATGAAACGATCGTTTCTCCGCTATGAATGCTACGGTATTGTGATAAAACTGTTGCGTCCAGAGCTTTGATTCGCACAACCCGTTGCAAAAAAGAGAGCACCCAAACGATGTTTGCCTTCTCCCGATTTCTGCTCTATTTCACCGAAGTGGCCCGTCAGGGGTCGTTTCGTAAAGCGTCAGAGGCGCTGCATGTGTCTGCGTCTTCTATCGACCGTCAGATTTTGCGCGTGGAACAGGAGCTGGGGATGCCGCTCTTCGAGCGCCATCCCACCGGGCTGCGGCTGACCGCCGCCGGAGAGCTGCTGCTGCACGCGGCCAACAACTGGAAAAAAGACTTTACCCGGGTCTGCGAGCAGCTGGATGACCTGCGCGGACTGCGGCGGGGGCATGTGCGCATCGCCACTATCGATGCCATTAACCGGCATTTCTTTTCGACGATGCTTAAAGAGGTGCACAAACATTATCCCAACATCTCTTTTACATTGACCACCATCAACAATATCCACATCCAGCAGGCGCTGATCTCCGGCGAGGCGGATTTCGGCATCATGCTCAATCCGCAGACCTCCCGCGAACTGCAGGTGCGGGCGTTTGCCGAAATGAATATGGGGATCGTAGTGCCGACCGGCCATCCGCTGGCCAGCCGCAGCGCTGTGCGCTTTAGCCAGTGCATCGACTACCCGTTTATCCTGCCATCCGCCCCGTTGATGATCAGCGAACCGGTGGAGGCGCTGGTGAACATCAGCGGCAACGAGGTGAAGGAGGTGGCGGTATCGAATAACATCCACATGATCCGCACCCTGATCAAAGAGCAGATGGGCATCGGCATCCTGTGCCGGCTGGATATTCTCGATGAGATCGAGTCCGGCCAGCTGGCGTTTGTGCCGCTAACCGATCCGCAGCTTAAGCCTTTCACCCTGGCGCTATGCGTCTCGCCCGCCCGCCAGCTTTCCCTTGCCGCCTCGATGATGCTGAACCAGCTGGAGATGCTCTTCAGCCAGCTGTGAGAGACCGGACAGGCACTAAAATCATTCATCAACGCACCAAAGTGGTGCATTTATTGTGTGCATGAATCAAAGGTTGCATGCCCAAGGGCGGCGGCGCAGGCGATTTTTCGCGGCCGCTCGCGGGCCATCAAATCTGGCATTGTTTTTGTATAGCTGAGTGTGAGTAGAAGCGGTCAGTACGGGTTATCCATACGGGACATTGCTCAGTCACCATGTCGCGGTTCAATGTTGACCGGGATGGGAGGCTGAGCCACATTCGCTCGCTCCCCCTCCCGGCGTAAAGAGGAGAGGGATAATGAAAACAGGCGCACGCCTTCCCCGGGGTTTACGCTGGCTGGGCCTGATAGCCCTCGGCGGTGTCTCGCTGGCCGTTCAGGCCGAGGAAAAAATCGTTCTGCTGACCTCCTGGTACGCTCAGGCGGAGCAGGGGGGTTATTATCAGGCTCAGGCTACTGGGCTGTACAAAAAATATGGTCTCGACGTCGAGATCCGCTCCGGCGGACCGCAGGTCAACGGCATGCAGTTGCTGTTGTCCAAGCGGGCCGATGTGATCATCGGTTACGATCTGCAGCTGCTGGAAGGCATTCAGCGCGGCTTCCAGGCGAAAGCCATTGCCGCGCCCTTTCAGTACGATCCCCAGGGGCTGCTGACCCACGCCGATGTCAGCTCCCTGCAGGGGCTGAAAGACAAAACCATTCTGGTCTCCAGCTCCGGTCAGGCGACATGGTGGCCGTGGCTGAAGGCGCAATACCAGCTGAGCGACGCTCAGGTTCGCCCCTATACCTTCAATATTCAACCCTTTGTCGTCGACGACGCTGTCGCCCAGCAGGCCTATGTCAGCTCCGAGGTGTTCCAGGTGCAGAAGGCCGGGGTGAAGGCGAACTTCTTCCTCTTTTCTGAGCATGGTTACCCTCCCTATGGCGGCATTCTCATCGCCCGCCCGGACACCATCGCTGAGCGTAAAGCGGCGATGGCGAAGTTTGTCCGCGCCTCAATGGAGGGTTGGGTGAGCTATCTCAAGGATCCGGCGCCGGGAAATGCGTTGATTAAGCAGGACAACCCGAAAATGACCGACGATCTGCTCGCCTGGGGCGTGACCCAGATCCGTGAGCATCATCTGATCGACGGCGGGGATGCCGCCAGCCAGGGCTGGGGGACGATGACCGACGCCCGCTGGCAAAAGACGCGCGATTTTATGGTCAGCGCCGGTCTGCTGGCGGCGGCCACCGACTGGAAACAGGCCTATACCACCGACTTTGTCCAGACCATGCAGGTTAAACCCTGAGGAGCGACGCCATGTCATTCATCATTAAAAATGCCCATGCCATCCTCAGCGGTCTGTCCGGAGAGGCGGCGCGGCTGGCCGGGCCGGATATTCGCATCCGCGACGGCAAGATTGCGGCCATCGGCAGCCTGACGCCGCTGCCGGAAGAGCGACTGATCGACGCCCGCGACTGCGTGATCTATCCGGCATGGGTGAATACGCACCATCATCTTTTTCAGTCGCTGCTGAAGGGCGAGCCGCAGGGGCTGAACCAGAGCCTGACGGCCTGGCTGAGCGCCACGCCGTACCGCTTTCGCGCGGCTTTCGATGAATATACCTTTCGTCTGGCGGTGCGCATTGGTCTGGTGGAGCTCCTGCGCTCGGGCTGCGCCAGCGTGGCGGATCACAACTACCTGTACTGGCCGGATATGCCTTTCGATACGTCGGAGATTCTCTTCAGCGAAGGGGAAGCGCTGGGGATGCGCATCGTTCTGTGCCGGGGTGGGGCGACCCAGGGCCGGGCGGTGGAGCAGGATCTGCCGGTGGCGCTGCGTCCGGAAACCTTCGACGGCTATTTGGCGGATATTGAACGGCTGGTCAGCCGCTATCACGACCCGCGGCCCGACTCGCTGCGCCGGGTGGTGATGGCGCCCACTACCGTCCTGCACTCCGCGCCGGGCGCCCAGCTGCGGGAGATGGCGAAGCTGGCCCGCCAGCTGGGGATCCGGCTGCACAGCCATTTATCGGAAACCGTCGATTATCTTGACGCCGCGCGGCAGAAATTCGCCATGACGCCGGTGCAGTTCTGCGCGGAGCACGACTGGCTGGGAAATGACGTGTGGTTTGCCCATCTGGTGAAGCTTCTGCCGGAGGAGATTGCTCTGCTGGGCCGCACCGGTACCGGCATTGCTCATTGTCCGCAAAGCAATGGCCGGCTGGGCAGCGGCATCGCCGATCTGCTGGCGCTGGAGCAGGCCGGGGTCCCGGTCTCGCTGGGGGTGGACGGCGCTGCCTCCAATGAAGCGGCGGATATGCAAAGCGAAGCCCATGCCGCATGGCTGCTGCAGCGCGCGCGCAAAGGGATGCTGGCGCAGCCGCGCTACGCCGGAGGCACCTTCGAGGGCGGAGCCGATGCGGCCACGGTGGAGGATGTGGTGCGCTGGGGCAGCGCCGGCGGCGCGCAGATCCTTGGCTTAGCGCAGAGCGGCACCCTGCAGGTCGGGATGCAGGCGGACCTCGCCATTTACCGGCTGGACGATCCGCGCTACTTCGGCCTGCATGATATGGCGATTGGCCCGGTGGCCTGCGGCGGCCGCGCCGCGCTGAAGGCGCTGCTGCTGAATGGCCGGCCCATCGTGGAAGATGACGCCATTCCCGGTCTCGACCTTGACGCGATGCGCCACGACGCGCTGGCGGCAGTCCGTACCCTCCAACAGCGCGCCGCTGTTTAACTGATAACAGGATAATGACGATGAACGCAACCACCCAAAATCAACGCTATGCCTTACAGGAACTGGAAAAAGAGGCGCTGATGGGCGCCCAGGGCGAAGAGACCTTTGCCCGCGAAGTGCGCTGTATCGACCTGTCGAACTTTGCCGAAAGAAAAAATGATATTGCCGAACAACTGTGGGAAGCGGCAGTGGAGATCGGCTTCTTCCAGGTCAGCCACCATGGTATTCCGCTGGCGGAGATCCGCCAGGCGTTCAGCACGACCGAGGCGTTTTTCGACCTGCCCGACGAGGTGAAGCGCCAGTATCCGCTGGCCGGCAACGCCGGCTGGGAGAGCAAGGCGCAGGTCCGGCCATCGACCCGCACGCCGGATCAAAAAGAGTCATATCAGATAACCCGTCCGCTGATGGACGGGCGCTGGCCAAGCGATCGGGAGCTGCCAGGCTTCCGACAGACGATGCTCGGATTTGAATCGCAGTGCTGGCAGCTGGGGATGAAGATCCTCTCCTGCTTTGCTTTAAAGCTTGGTTTTCCGGAATCGTTTTTTACCACCGCGCACGATCCGCAGCGTGACACCTATCAGAGCACCTTGCGCATGCTGCACTACTATGCAACCGAGCAGTCGCAGCAGGGGATGTGGCGGGCCGGCGCGCATACCGATTTTGACTGCCTGACGCTGCTGTTCCAGCGCCCCGGTCAGGGCGGCCTGCAGGTCTGCCCTGGCAAGGACCGCGAAAGCCAGCAGTGGACCAGCATTGAGCCAAGGGAAGAGGTCATCACCTGCAATATCGGCGATATGCTGATGCGCTGGAGCGACGACCAGCTGCCGTCTAACTTCCACCGGGTGAGAAACCCGCAGCCCCACGAATATCAGGGGCCGCGCTACAGCCTGGCGTTTTTCTGCCAGGCCAATAAAGATGTCGAGATCCTGGGGCCGCAGAGGAAGTACCCGCCCATCAGCGCCGAGGATTATCTGCAGCAGCGGATCCAGGCCAATTTCGCCAAAGGGTAGGATGTACTCTTGAGTGGTTTTCCTGTCGCCGGCTTTCGCTGGCCGCGCGGCAGGATATCCGGCGCTGGGCTTTTCAGGAGGTCGGGGTTGTCGATGCGGGCGACAAGGGTATCTCTGCCGCAGCCATAAAATCGATAAAACAGCGTATTCGCGGCGACAGGTAGCGGCTGGCAGGCCACAGGACGGAGAAATGCCCATCCTTGACGCAACAGCCGGGCAACACCTCCTGCAGGTGTCCCTCATTGATGGCCTCACGCACAACAAAATCAGGGACATAGGCGATACCCATCCCCGCCGCGCTTAAGCGAATGGCAGCCTCAATGTTATTGACCCTCATCACGGAAGCGGCCCTGAAATCCCCCGTCAGCCGCATATCACGCAGTTCCCAGGGCTGGATCAGCCCCGTCGAAGGGAAGCGAAAAAAAATGCACTTGTGCGCCGCCAATTCCGCTGGCGAGCCGGGAACGCCGTATTCCGCCAGATATGCCGGGCTGGCGCAGAGCACAAAACGAAAACCCCCCAGCTTTCTGGCGATCAATCGGGAGTCCGCTAGTTCACCGCTGCGGATAGCGATATCAAATCCTTCATCGATCAGATTGACCAGCCGGTCACTAAAATCGAGATCCAGTTCAACCTGCGGATAACGACGGCTAAAGGCGGTGAGGGCAGGGAGCAGCAGGCGGTAGCCGATGACAGGCAGTGAAATTCTTAGTTTGCCGGAGGGCTGTGAGAGACTGCTCGTCAGCTCAGACTCGGCCTCCTGGATCTGCTCCAGGATACTCTGGCAGCGGGTCAGAAACGCGGCCCCCTCCGCCGTCAGGCTGACGTTTCTGGTGCTGCGGTTAAACAGCCGGACCCCCAGTTTATGCTCAAGCCGGGCGACATTCTTACCCACCGCCGAGGCTGAAATGCCCAGCAGCCTGGCGGCCTGAACAAAGCTTAGCGTTTCGGCGGTGCGGACAAAGGACGTTAGCGAGGTGAGGCTGTCCATCGATTATAAACCTTATGTCTCTTAAGAAGATATTTTCAGTCTATTTATCGGCATTAACATCCGCAATAGGATGGCGGCAGTTTATTCATTCCTTCCTTGCCGACTGATGAGGGCCGCCTGATGTTACTCACCGCCAGAACACATTCCCGATCCGCCAGCGCCCTGGCCGCGCTTTCTGTCTTTATGGCGGCCATGCTGCTGCCGTTAAGTTTTACCGGCGGCGTCATGACCACCCCGGCGATACAGCAGTCGCTGGGCGGCTCTCCCGCTGCGCTGTCGTGGCTGACCAATGGCTTTATGCTGACCTTCGGCAGCTTTTTGCTGGCCGCAGGCGTGACCGCGGATGCCATTGACAGAAAACGCATCTTTCTCGCTGGCGCCGCGCTGTTTTGCCTGAGCAGTCTGCTGTTTTGCCTGACGCACGAACTCTTCCTGTCAGGCGTGCTGAGGGCTCTGCAAGGTCTGGCCGCGGCGATGATTTTAGCCAGCGGCAGTGCGGCGCTGGCCCAGTTGTATGACGGCGCTCAGCGGACGCGGGCATTCAGCATCCTGGGCACGGTGTTCGGCGCCGGCCTGGCGTTCGGTCCGCTGCTGATCGGCTTCATGACCGACGCGGTGGGCTGGCGCGGCGTATACGCCCTGTTTGCGCTGCTCTCGGCGATGGTTCTGTTTCTCGGTCTGGCCTGTCTGCCCGCGGCAGAAAAAAGCGAGCCGCGGACACCCGACAATCTCGGCTTAACCCTGTTTACGTTGGCCCTGATGCTGTTCACTGCCTCGCTGATGGTCATTCCGGCCCGCGGTTTTTTATCGCTGACCACGCTGGCCTTGTTCATCGTATCGGGGGGGCTGTTCGTCGCGTTTGCCGTGCGCTGCCGAAGAGTGAACAACCCGGTGCTGGAACTCGCCCTGCTGCGCCATCCGCGTTTTGTCGGCGTACTGTTGCTGCCTGTCGCCACCTGCTGTTGCTACGTTGTCCTGCTGATTATCGTTCCACTGCATTTTATGGGCGGAGAGGGGATGAGTGAGTCGCAGAGCGCGCTGTATCTGATGGCGCTGACCGCGCCGATGCTGATTTTCCCATCCCTTGCGGCCCTGCTCACCCGCTGGTTTTCACCGGGGCAGGTGGCCACGGGGGGGCTGATGATTGCCTCCGTTGGGTTGCTGTTGCTGGGTGATGCTTTTCACAGCCACCGCCTCCCGCAGCTGGTGCTGGCGCTGATCCTGTGCGGGGCGGGGGCGGCGCTTCCCTGGGGATTGATGGATGGCCTGGCGATATCCGCAGTGCCGGTCGCCAAAGCCGGTATGGCGGCAGGCCTGTTCAACACCGTTCGCGTTGCCGGCGAGGGGATCGCCCTGGCGGTCGTCACCGCGGTATTAACGGCAAGCAATAACCTGACTCTGCAGAGTCGCGTTCATGGGTATGCGCCCGAGGTGATTCACCGCGCCGCAGGCTGGCTGGGGGCTGGTAATGTGCCGCAGGCGGCTGCGCTTTTGCCTGACTTTTCCCTTCGGGCGCTGCGCGAGAGCTATGACACTGCTTATACGGTACTGTTTAGCGGGCTGGCGGTCGTCACCCTGCTGTGCGCCCTGATGGTCTGGCGGACGCTATGCCGCAAGGGGGGCGCTATCCAGACCCGCCACAGCGGATCCTGAACCCCCATGACGGTGCACTGGCGTCACGCTCCCGGCAATCGCCTTTCCCGGTCTGCTCAGCGAACCGGGACTGTCATTGTTTCGCTGGCGGAACTATGCTGATTAGGGCGGCCACATGCGCCGCTCCGGCAGCGGAAACAGTGACTCACAGGTGGCGGTATGGCGAGCGATCCGGAACTGATTTACATCGAGATCCTTGAAACGGTGCTGATGGCCACCCTGGATCCTGATTTGTGGAAATCGGCGCTGCAGAAACTGGCGTTCCTCACCGGCCATCAGTACGCGGCATTTCTGTTCTACGATAAAGGCAACGCGCACCTGTTGACCGATTCACTCCTGCTGGAGGAGAAGGTTTTCACCGCCTATCGCGACGTGTTTCTGGCCATCGATCCCGCCGAAAAAATACTGACCGCGTTACCGGTCGGGCAGATGTACCGGGACCGCGAGTATTTAGGCGATAAGTTTATTGCCGGCAGCGTCTATTACAATGAGTTTCATCACCCCAACGATCTGAATAATCTTACCAGCGTCAAGCTGTGCACCCTCAATGGCTATGCCACCTATCTGTCACTGATGACGGCCAATACGGCAGCTTATCCGCAGCCGGCGCAGTTTGAACTGTTCAGGCGCCTGATCCCGGCGCTGAAAACCGCCTGCCAGCTACACGCCCGGTTTGAACAGCTGCGGGACACCATAAAATACCAGAGCGCGGTGATGGACAATGGGATCTACCCGGTATGGCTGGTGGATCATGGCGGTAACATTCTCTACGCCAGCGCGCATGCCGAACGCTACCTGCGCGCCAACGCCCGCCTCTCCTGGTACAGCGGGGGCGATACGCTGTGCCTTGATACCGACAGCAAAAAACTGAAACGGGCTATCGAGCAGGCCACCCAAACGGCAGAGCCGCCAAGGGCAGGGCTGTGCTATACCGCCGGGCGCCAGCCGAAACCGATCCTGGTGATCCCGGCGGCCCGCCTTGCCGGGGTGGCCTGCGTGATTATTCCCGAGCCGTTTCTCACCGGCAGCGCCGTGATGGAGCTGTTTAACGTCAAGCCTGCCGAGAACGCAGTGGCGGAGCTGCTGGTGCGGGGCATGACGCCGGATGAGTGCGCCTTACATCTGGGCGTATCTATCGCCACCATCAGAACCCACCTCAGCGCCCTGTACCGGAAAACCCACACCCGTAATCAGGCAGAACTGTTGCTGATCATCCGCGCGATCCACGGCTGACAGCTTGCTCAGGAATGATGGTCGCGCAGGAAAACGGTCAGCACCTCTTTCGGCGGCACGCCGCCGCATTCGCCGATCATCCAGCCCACCGCGCCGCGGTGATAGGCGCCGTGAAAGAGCATGTGGTTGAGCATCTCCATCGCGGTCATATTGCCGTCGCCGCCGTCGACAAATGTGAAGGCGATACGTTCGTGGAAATCGGCGGGCGTCATGGCGCTGACGTACTGAATGTATTCGTCCGTACAGGCGGTCATGGCCGTTTCCAGCTCATCAACGGTTGGCGTCTCGGGGGTATTCAGCGCGGTGTAACCGTGCGTCTTGCCGCGCAGATTCGCCCGGAAAATCATGTCAACGACATGGATATGGTTCATCAGTCTGAGGGTCAGGTGACGCTTTTCGCCATGTACTGTACCGTCTATCGCGCGGATTGCCTGCAAGGTGGCAAGGTCAATCCAGCGCTTGTATTTCAACAGCGTCACTACGGTGTCTTTGTCCATTGTCGGTCCCGGGTTGGTTGAGCCACTATCTTAGCGATGATGCCAGCGAGTTGTCACTCTCCCGCGCCAGGCACAAAAAAGCCTCGCCGGGGCGAGGCTTTTTAATCAGCAGGTGATTTAGTCAAACACACCGTTAATCACGGCGGTAACGATGGCGGTGCTCAGGGCGACCAGCACCAGGTCATCGCCGACCGCGCGCCATTCATAGCCCGGATAATAGGGCAGGTCGTTAATCATAGAAGCGGGCAGGGTCTTTTTCGCGATACCCGGAGGTAACGGTTTGCCGCGGGCGACATTTTTGGCGATACCCGGAGGCAGCGCCTGATAGCCGACCAGACCGTAGTTCACGGCAAGGGAACGCGCCCGTGAGAAGCTAATATCGCTGTCGACGTGGTCGGGCTTGCCGTAGTTTTTGCGGTTGCCATGATCGTCATTGGACTGACCTTTATTTTGTCCTTTATTGCCATGGTCGCCGCTGTTACCGCTGTTACCATGATTGCCGCTATTGCCATGGTTACCACTGTTCCCGTGATTACCACCGCCGCCGCCATTGCCATTGCCGTTACCCGGGTTGGCATAGGCCGGAGCCGCCATAACGGCGAGAGAAATAACCGCCGCCAGTGCTGTTTTAATAGTGCGACGCTTAAGCATGATCTTGATTCCTTAATGTGGAGTACACGCATAAAAAATAAGATAAAGCTATGCCCCGGGCAATCTCATATAGTCTTATTTTTTGCCGGGCTTTCACGGGAAGGTCACATAGGGATAGCGGGGCGCGGACGAGCAGTTCCATTGCTGCGTTTTGACAGACGGGCGACCGCGCCCCGCTAAATGTGTCGCCGGCAGGATCGCTCCCGGGCGTGTCGCAAAAAAATGCCCGAAGCCATCGGGCAAAAATGAATAAAAATATTACGCTTCATTCATAACGCGTCTCACAAGACGGAACGGATAGTAAATCCTGGCGCCGCTGCGCACAATCGGCCGCTTGTTTAGAAATAAATAACCACGCCGACCGCGCTCAGGACGCGATCCAATGGCAGGCGACCCGATGGCCAGGGGCCACCTCGCGCAGCGCCGGCGCTTCTCTGTGGCACCGCTCGCCGACCTGCGGGCAACGGGATGAAAAACGGCAGCCGGCGGGAGGATTGACCGGATCCGGGATCTCGCCTTGCACCAGCGTCTGCGGTTCGCTGTGCGGGTCGAGGGTCGGCACCGCGGCCAGAAGCGCTCGGGTGTAGGGGTGGAGGGGGCGGCTGAACAGCGCATCGCGGCTGGCGCTTTCCACCAGTTGCCCGAGATACATCACCGCCACATCGTCACATAGATGCTCCACCACCCCGAGGTCGTGGGAGATAAACAGAAACGTGACGCCGCGGTCGTCGCGCAGGTCGGAAAACAAATTGATGATCTGCGCCTGAATGGACACATCGAGGGCCGAGATGGGCTCATCGGCGACGATAAAATCCGGGTTGAGGATCAGCGCCCGGGCAATACCGATCCGCTGGCGCTGGCCGCCGGAAAACTGATGCGGGAAGCGGGCGTAGTGTTCCGGCGCCAGGCCGCAGATCTTCATCACGTCGATCACCCGGTCATACAGCTCATCGCGGGCGCAGAGCTTGTGCTGCAGCATAGCTTCGCCTATCGCCTCGCCAATACGCAGCCGCGGGTTCAGCGAGCTGTAGGGATCCTGAAATACCAGCTGCATCCTCGGCCGAACGGCGCGCAGGGCTGGCGCGGTCAGGTCGGCCAGCTCCTGACCGTGAAATTTCACGCTGCCGGCGCTCTTCTCGTACAGGCCAAGCAGGGTTCGGCCGACGGTGGTTTTCCCGCTGCCGGACTCGCCCACCAGGCCAAAAATGGTGCCCGGACGGATGTTAAAGCTGACGCCGTCCACCGCGCGAAGCTCGCCGGTCTGTTGGCCAAACAGGCCGTCGCGCAGCGGAAAATATTTTTTCAATCCATCCACTTCAATAACATAGCGTTCGCTCATGCTGTCGCCTCCGCAAATTCGCTGTAAAAGCAGGCGGCCCGCTGGCGCTCGCCGAGCAGCGGCGGAATCGCCTCCCGGCAGCGCGCCGTCGCCCGCTCGCAGCGCCCGGCAAAGGCGCAGCCCGTCGGCAGGGCGGCCAGGTCCGGCACCTGGCCGGGAATCGAGTACAGCCGCCGACGCCGCTCGCCCGGCACCGGGCGGGAGGCGATGAGCCCACGCGTATAAGGGTGCTGCGGATGGCGTAATACCTCCGCGGTGGCGCCCTGTTCCACAATCCGTCCGGCATACATCACCACTACCTGCTCGGCCATCTGCGCGATCACCCCCAGGTCGTGGGTAATCAGCATCATCGCCATCTGGCTGGCCCGCGCCCGGTCCCGCAGCAGGCGCAGGATCTGCGCCTGCACGGTGACGTCGAGCGCGGTGGTGGGTTCGTCGGCAATCAGCAGTTTGGGCTGACAGCTCAGCGCCATGGCGATCATCACCCGCTGCAGCATGCCGCCGGAAAGCTGGTGGGGATAGCTGACCATCAGGCTGTCGCCGCGCGCCAGGCCGACCTCGCTGAGCAGCCGGGTAGCCTGCTGCCAGGCGGCTTTCGGCGTGGCGCCGAGGTGGCGGATCGGTGGTTCGCACAGCTGCTCTCCGATGGTCAACACCGGGTTCAGGGCCGACATCGGTTCCTGAAAGATCATTGCCAGCTGGTGGCCGCGCAGGTCGGCCATCTGTCTGGCTTTTACCCGCAGCAGATCGCGGTCCGCGAAACGGATCTCGCCGCCGTCGATGCGCGCGGCCTGCGGCGGCAGGAGGCCCATCAGCGCCATCGCGGTGACGCTTTTGCCGCAGCCGGACTCGCCCACCACGCCAACGGTTTGCCCGGCCTGAATCGTGAAAGAGACGTCCTGCACCGCGCGCACGCGATGGCGTTCGCCAGCGAAAGAGACGGATAGATGATTAAAGGAGACTAACGGTATGCTCATTTCAGCCTCGGTTTCATATTGGGATCCATGGCGTCGCGCAGGCCATCGCCCAGCACGTTAATGGCGATCACGGTGATAAAGATGGCGATCCCTGGCGGCATCCACAGCCAGGGACGGCGCTGGAAATCGATCAGGCTATTGGCGGCGTCCATCATATTGCCCCACGACGGCGTCGGCGGCACCACGCCGAGGCCGAGATAGCTCAGCGCGGATTCGCTGAGAATGGCGTTGGCGACAGCCATGGTCGCCATCACCACCAGAATCGGAATGGTATTCGGCAGCAGGTGGCCAAACAGCCGGCGACGCGCCGACAGGCCCAGCACCTGGGTGGCCAGCATAAAATCGCGTTCGCGCAGGGAGAGACATTGTCCGCGCACCAGCCGCGCCAGTCGGGGCCACTCCAGCAGGCTGAGCATCACCACCACCATATAGATGCGCGAGTCCGGAGAAAAATCGAGCTCGGAAAGCATCGCCCCGGCGACGATCAACAGCGGCAATCCGGGGATGGTCATCACCAGGTCGGCCACGCGCATGATCACTCTGTCGGTTAACCCGCCGACATACCCCGAGAGAGCGCCGAGCAGATAGCCCAGGAACACCGACATCACCATGGTCAGCAGACCGATAATCAGCGAGATGCGCCCGGCCAGCAGCAGGCGGGTGTAAACATCACGGCCGAGGAAATCGGTCCCCAGCCAGTGTTCGGCACCGGGCGGGTGGTTGATGCTCAGGGCGTCGGTGGCATCCTCTTTCCACGGCGACCAGACGGGCCCCAGCGCGCACCACACCGCCATGACCGCCAGCAGGAACAGGCAGAACATGGCCAGCCGGTTACGGCGCAGCTGTCGCCACCCCTGGCGCCAGGGAGAGGGGGTAATGTGCGCCAGCGCCGGGATAGCCGCCTGCCGCTGGCGACGACGGGTAGCAAAGTAAGACAGAATCATCATGACCTCACCCGAATACGCGGATCGGCCCAGGCGTACAGCACGTCGGCGAGCAAATTACCGACGATCGTCAGCACCGCCAGAAACAGGGTGAACCCCATCAGCACCGGATAGTCGCGGGCGGCCAGCGAGTCGATATGGATGTGGCCCGCCCCCGGCCAGTTGAATACCTTTTCGGTAATGATCGCCCCGGAGAACAGCCCCGGCAGCTCGAAGCCCAGCAGGGTGATGATCGGCAGCAGGGCGTTGCGTAGCGCATGTTTGAGGATCACCGTGCGCTCCTGCAACCCCTTGGCGCGGGCGGTACGGATAAAATCCATTTTCACCACGTCGAGCATACTGGCGCGCACATAGCGCGTCAGGCTGCCCGCCTGCAGCATCACCAGCGCCAGCACCGGCAGCGCCAGGTGGGCCGCCACCTGCAGCACATACTGCCAGCCGCTCTCGTCGCTGCCGGTATTGGTCATCCCGCCTACCGGCAGCCAGTGGAGATCGACGGCAAACCATTTAATCAGCAGCAGGCAGAGGAAAAAGGTGGGGAACGACATGGCGGCAAACACCGCGACGCTCACCAGATGATCAAACCAGGAGCCGGGTCGCAGGGCTGACACCACGCCGACCGCCAGGCCAATGCCCCAGTAAAAGACCAGCGCGACGCTGGCCAGCAGAAAAGAGTTCCAGATGTACTGGTTGAGCAGCTGGCTGACCGGGATCTGATACTGCAGCGAAAAGCCTAAATCGCCGCGCAGCAGCTGTCCCAGCCAGTGGAGATAGCGGGTGAACAGCGGCTGGTCAAGGCCATAGATCGCCTTCAGCTCCGCGGCGCGGGCGGCGGTCAGGGTGATATTGCCATCGATAAAGTCGCCGGGGGTTTTGGCAAACAGCATAAAAATAATGAACGAGGCCAGCAGCAGCATCGGCAGCGTTTGTAGCAGGCGCCTCAGGATGAAATTTTTCATGACGATCTCGCATCAGCCGCCGGTTAACCCGGCGGCCAGGGGATTTACTTGACGATTTTCACATCCGGCAGGCTGCCGGTCAGGCCGTTGTAGATATCCGGTTTAAAGCCGGTGACGCGGGCGCTGCTGGCGGAAAGAATGTTGCGATAGCCGAGCAGGATCACCGGTGGATCGTCGGCCAGCACTTTGTACAGCTGGTGATAGATCGGCTTGCGCTGTTCGATGTCGAGCACCGCGTTGCCGGCGTTAATCAGCTTATCGACCTCCGCGTTGTGGTAGCCGGACGCTTTCGCTTCGCTGCTGTAAAAATCCCATACCCCATCATGCGGGTCGTTGAGGGTGCTGGTGCTGAACGAGGCCAGATCGTAATTTCCGGCTTTGCGCTGCGCCATCAGGGCGTTGAAATCCACCACCTGCGGCTTAAGCAGCACGCCGATCTGCCGCCAGTTCTCTTTGGCGATGGGGATCAACGCATCGTTGAGCACCTTCTTGCTCACCAGCAGGGTCAGCTCCAGACGCTGGCCCTCTTTGACGCGGATACCGTCGGCGCCAGCTTTCCAGCCGGCCTCATCCAGCAGCTTTTTCGCCTGCGCCGGATCGTAAGGGTAAGGATTGACGCCTTCTGCGTTAAAGGCCCAGGAGATAGGGGCGATCGGCTCGATGGCGACTTTGCCGTATCCCTGATAGACCACGTCGATCAGCTTTTGCCGGTCCAGGCCGTAAATCAGCGCCTGGCGCACCCGCTTATCCTGCAGCGCCGGGCGATGAACGTTGAATTCCACCTGGCTGTAGTCGCTGGAGCCGTAAAGGTTAATGTTGGCGAAGCCGAGCATCTTCAGCTGTTCGATATCGTCAGGACGAGAGGTAAAGGCGTCGTAGTCGGTCTCCCCGGTCTGGAACAGCTGGAAGTTGGTCGACGGATTGGTTACGCGATAGATAAAGCGCGGCGTTGGCGGCGTCCCACGGTAAAAGTGGCTATTGGCATGGAAGCGAATTTCCTGACCGGGAATATAGGTATCGTACACGTAAGGGCCGTTGCCCAGCGGCTTGCCGTGCAGTGAGCGCAGATAGTCGAGATTTCCCCGCTGATATCCTTTGCCGTACCAGGCTTTCGACAACACCGGCCCGCCAATTTTGGCCAGCGTGGTGGCGCCTGGCTGGGTGGTGGTTACCTGCAGGGTGAGCGGGTCGATGACCTTCAGGCCGCTGACGCGGTCAGCCTTGCCGGCTTTGTATTCTGCGCCGCCGGCGATATTGGCCAGAGTGATGTCGGTATCGCCATCATATTTGGGGTCGAGCAGGACAGTCAGGGTAAAGGCGACATCTTCCGCCGTCAGCGGTGAACCGTCGCTGAAGGTCAGGCCAGGGCGCAATTTGATGGTATAGACTTTATTGTCCGGGCTGACCGTCCAGCTCTCCGCCAGCCCCGGGACCAGCTTGCCCTGGCTGTCCCAGTCGATTAGGCGTGAAAAAATGACGTTAGTGACGTTCTCATCCCAGCCGTTGACGAAAAAGTAGGGGTTGAAGATCCCCTGCGGCTCGGAGATCCCGGCCACTACCGTGTCCTTGCGCAGCTTAGCGCTGGCCGGGATTTGACTGGCGTCGGCGGCCGGGGTGATACCTTCTTTCAGAAGACCCTCAGCAAAGACGGCAGAAGAAAATGCTACCACGCCGCCGAGCAGGGCCACTTTTAGCGCCAGGGCAAAGCGGGTTTTTCTGGTTTTTAATCCTTGTTGTAATCTGGACAAAAGTGCTACCTCATCAAGTGATTGCGTGGTGATTTACAATTCATGACGAAAGATAAGAGGCGCACTTCGACCTGTCTAACACTGAAACGCTATGATTTATAACCAATTATCCTTAGCAAAGGATCGGCAATATAATCCCATTCTTTGGCTATGAAGCAGTGGTTTCCGCTGTGCGATGAGGGAGGCAACATGCTGTCCGCGACCCAGCCTTTCCATCGCGAGGTTCTGAACAGGCGTCACACCTGCGCGGTATTCGCCGGCTGGGCGAGAACGATGAAAGTGAACCCGTACCGACCGCCGTGTACGGCGTAAGGCACCGTGACGGTCGGTTCCGGGCAGACGTTAACGCTCCTTCGCCGCAGGGGGAAGCAGTGAGGGGGCGGTTGCGGCTAGCGGCTGCCAGAGCCGCTCGGGGTCGCGAAACCCCTCTTCGATGAGGGCATAAAAGCGGCTGGCGTGGAGACCGTCGACGAAGGCATGGTTAAATCGCCCGGCCACCGGGATCACGCCGTTCTGCAGTTTCCCCCAGGTGAGCGCCGGAACCGCGGCGCCCACCGCGTATTCCGCATGGGTCATCGAGGTGAAGTGGAGCCACGGCAGACAGCTGGCGCAGATAAAATGTTCGCCATCGACGATGAGCGGCGCAGGCGATGTCTCTCTTGCCGCGACGATCTTTGGCGTTGCCGCGGCGCTGAAGGTGGTGAACTCGGGGGCGTTGTCGCACCATACCTGGCGGAAGCCCTCCTCGACGGTCATCACCGGCGTCATGACCGCCAGACTGTCATATTCAATCACCTCGCCATTGCGCATGCGCTGTCGGAGCTGCGGGACCCCGTTGGCCGCGCGCAGCAGGGCATAGAGCGCGAGCTGAAAAAACGAGACCCGACGGTCCTTCGCACATTCGTATAGGCGCTGCGCCTCTATCGGAACGCAGAGATTAAAGCTGGGGTTGGCAAATTGTCGGTAAAAGGTGAAATGGTCCCGGCGGGGCCAGGCCGCGGTGTCGATGATCCGGTAATGTGCCATGGATGCCTCCTTATGGCTGGCGGTCTGCTGACTATGCGACGATTTCAATCAGGTTGCCATCGGGATCGGCGATCACCGCCTCATAATAGCCGTCGCCGGTGGTGCGCGGCGGTGAAACCAGTATTCCCGCCGCGCCGGCGCGCTGGGCAAGGGCATCGACCTGTTCTGCGCCGCCCACCGAGAGGGCCAGGTGCGCCCAGCCGGTATGGTTATTATCGGCGCTGGCCTGCTGCAGGCCAGGCTTGGTCATCAGCTCGATCACCACCTCGTCGTCGATGGTGACAAAATAGGAGGCAAAGCCGGGATTGGTCTGGCTGAGGTATTTTTCATTGATGCTGGCGGCAAAGAACTCGACCCAGAAGCGGGCCTGAGCCTCAAGCCGTTGGGTCCACAGGGCGAAATGGGCAATTTTCATGGTAAACCTCCGGGCAGGAACATTGACAATCACGGCAGGGCAGACGATCATGCTTGCTGTTGCTCGTTTATGATGATTTAAGGGGTTTCTTTGCTCGATTATGCTGCTTTTCCTCAACAGCGACAAGCGCTGATTTGCCAGATCCTGCAGGAAAACGGCAGGGTGGTGTGTGCGGAGCTGGCGGCGCGTCTTCAGGTGTCTGAGCACACCATCCGCCGCGATCTGCATGAGCTTAGCCGCGAAGGCGTCTGTAAAAAAGTCTACGGCGGGGCGGTGTTGAGCCTGCCGGAAGCGGGAGATTACAGTGAACGGAAAGATAAAAACCGAGCAACAAAACTCAGGATCGCGCAGCAGTGCGCCCGGCTGGTGAAACCTGGCGGCATCCTTTTCATTGATACCGGCACCACCAATCTGGCGATGGCCGAGGCGCTGCCCGCCGAGCTGGCGCTGACGGTGGTAACGAACTCTCCGGAGATCGCCGCGGTACTGGTGAAAAAGCCGCTCTACGAGGTGGTGATGCTCGGCGGCCAGGTGCAGCGGGCGAGCGGGGGCTGCGTTGGGGCCGCGGCGGTGGCTCAGGTGCAGGGAATGTTATTCGACCAGGGGTTTATCGGCGGCTGCGCCATGGCGCCAGAGTCGGGCCTGACCGGCTTTGACTATGCCGACTGCGAGTTTAAGAAAGCGGTGATTAAGCAGTGCAGCGAAATTATCATCGGCCTGACCTCGGATAAAATTCCGGCGGTGGCGCGATTCGTGGTGGCCGCGAGCAGCGATATCGATGTGCTGGTGGTGGAGGAGAACATCAGTCGCGAATATCGCGTTGCCTTTCAGCAACACGATATTCGCATCCATACCGTGTAGCCGCTAGCGGGTGAGGGAGGTGGCGATAAGCCGCAGTCCCAGCGCCCCCAGCACCGTCGCGGTGGCGATATCGATTCGCCGCTTCAGGCGCAGGTAGACCCGACGCGGACGATCAGCGGAGAGCACCAGCGCCACCAGCGAATACCAGCTGACGTCAATCAGGAAACTCATCAGCGGCACGATGTAATAGAAGGCGGTGGGGATCTGCGCCGGCAGCACGGCGGTAAAAATCGAGGCAAACACCAGCGCGGTTTTGGGATTGCTCAACTGAGTATACAGCCCGTCGCGGAAAGTCTTCAGCAACGAACGGTTGCCGTCCATGCCGCTGGCGGAAAAATCCATCGTCTGCGCCGAACCGCGGAAAATCTTATAGCCCAACCATAGCAGGTAGAGCCCGCCCGCTACTTTCAAGCCAATAAACAGCTCCGGCACCGCGGTGAGCACCTTCTGCAGGCCCAGCATCGCCATAATAGAAAAAATGGCGGCGCCGGCGCCGGTGCCAAGGGCGGTCACCAGACCGTGCAGGCGCGAGCGGGCGACCGCATTGCGCGCGACAAAAATAAAGCTCGGGCCGGGACTGATCACTCCCATGATCAGCACCGCGGCAAGGGCCATCAGGCTGGATAAGAACATAGCAACTCCTGGTATGTCCGCCGCCGGCAGGCGATCGGCAACGTGGGGACGGTACGAGCAGACAGAGTAGCAAACTGGCTCAGGAAAGCACGTGAAAACCCTGTGGAAAAGGCGAGACTGAACGGGCAGCCGCGGCGCGCGTTTTCTGCGCAACTGTTTGAATAACGATTCCCATTCCTGTCAGCGATGGTAAACTGAATAACTGTGATCTTTGTCATACCGTAATAACTACAGAGAAGAGACACTGCTATGCAACATATCATTGAGGGCTTCCTCAACTTCCAGAAAGAGATCTTCCCCCAGCGTAAAGAGCTCTTCCGCAGCCTGGCCTCCAGCCAGAATCCCAAAGCGCTTTTCATCTCCTGTTCTGACAGCCGTCTGGTGCCGGAACTGGTTACCCAGCAGGAGCCGGGACAGCTCTTTGTTATTCGTAATGCCGGGAATATCGTGCCGTCTTTCGGGCCGGAGCCGGGCGGTGTATCTGCGACCATTGAGTATGCTGTGGTTGCGCTGGGCGTGACTGATATCGTGATCTGCGGCCACTCTAACTGCGGGGCGATGAAAGCGATCGCCACCTGCCAGTGCCTGGAGCCGATGCCGGCGGTGTCTCACTGGCTGCGCTACGCTGATGCTGCGAAAGCGGTGGTGGAAAAGAAAACCTGGGCCAGCGAAACCGATAAGGTTAACGGCATGGTGCAGGAAAACGTCATCGCTCAGTTGAACAACATCAAAACCCACCCGTCGGTGGCGGTCGGTCTGCGCGACCAGACCCTGCGCCTGCACGGCTGGTTCTATGACATTGAAAGCGGCGAGATTCAGGCGCTGGATAAAAACACCAAATCCTTTGTTTCGCTGTCGGAAAATCCGGACGTCTTTTTCGAATAAAGCCGTTCCCAGGGCATGGAGGCCCTGTTCATCTCATCTCCTCACCACTACCACTCCACGCAAATTTTGCCGAAATGGGCGCCGCTTTGCAGATAGCGGAAGGCGTCTGGTAATGCCGCAAAATCAAACACTTTATCGATGACCGGCCGCGACGCCTGCAGGTTCAGCGCGTTGACGTAGTCCTGTTGTTGCCGGCGATGACCCACCACCAGCCCCTGCAGTCGGGCCTGTTTACTCATCAGCAGATGGGTGGGCACATGACCTTCGAAGCCAGTCAGGACGCCGATCAGCGCGATGTGTCCGCCAACACTGACGGCCTCGAACGACTGGCCCAGGGTGCCCGGTCCGCCGACCTCCAGGATAATATCGGCCCCGCGATGACCGGTGATGTCCTGCACCGTAGCGCCCCATGCCGGGGTGGTGCGGTAATTGATGAGATGGTCAGCCCCCAGGTCGCGCGCGCGGGCGAGCTTTTCATCGGATGAGGAGGTGACGATGACCTGCGCGCCCATGCTTTTCGCCAGCTGCAGGGCGGTTATCGACACGCCGCCGGTGCCGAGCGTCAGCACCGTATCGCCCGCTTTTAGCCGCCCCTCCACCACCAGCGCGCGCCAGGCGGTGAGGCCGGAGGTGGTGATCGTCGCCGCCTCCCTGAAGCTCCATCCGTCAGGCGCATGGGTAAAATGACTGGCCGGTCTGACCACATACTGGCAGGCGAACCCCTCGGCGCCGTCACCCGGCGTCTGGCTGAAGTCCTTCACCTGCGGGCCCGGACGGCCATCCAGCCACTGCGGGAAAAAGCCAGCGACCACCCGGTCGCCTGGCTGAAACTCGCTGACCCCGGCGCCAACCGCTTCGACCACCCCCGCGCCGTCCGCCATCAGGATCCGCCGATCGGCAGTGGGAATCACCCCCGTCGCTACCAGCAAATCGTGATAGTTCAGGGAGGTGGCGTGGAGCACTACGCGGATCTCGCCTGCCGCCGGCGCACCGGGGTCGGCAAGATCGACAAGCTGCAGATTATCCAGCGAACCGGGTTTGTTGACGATCCAGGCTTTCATCATGGGGCTCTCTTTTCCAGGGGATGCGCTAAGTATTGGCCCGTCATCGGCTGAACGCCATAGCGCGCCGGTCAGGAAATCACTGCCCGGAGAAAGAGGCGAAAAAAAGCGCCGTTTTTGACGGCGCTTTGTTAATCGCGAAAGAGGGAAGAGATTATTTGCTCAGCTCAGCCGTCATATGAACGCGATTATTAAACTGGGCGCTGGTGATTTTATAGGACGCACCCTGCTCAGCGGCCTGGGCGGCGATTTTGGCCTCTGCACGGTCCAGGGTGGAAGCGGTGGCGCTGACGCTCTGGGCGAAGCTGACGGAAGAGAACAGCGACAGTGCAGCAACAGCAACGAAAGTTTTGATGGATTTCATGGTCGTATTCCTTAATCTGGTGTCTGATATAGGGCTTTTCGCCCTGATGTGATAAAGAATACGCGCAACGCCTGGCGGTTAAAATCAAAACAATTTGCGAAACTCATTCAAAAAATATGAATGATTTTCGGCCGGTCGCGATGCAGTTCGCCGTTGCCGGGCTGGGCGTAGCCCTGGTCTATAGCAACTCAGATCGGCGCAGAGGCGGCTAAACGTGGCCTCCGCGGTCATAAAATGATGAAAATGGGTATGGCTGACGAGGCGAAAATTAATTTTGATCCGCTCCAGTCCGTTGTAAACCCGCTTGCGATTGACGCCCAGCGTGTCTGCCATCTGATTAATCGACTGGCCGCCGACCACGCCACGGATCATCTGCATCTCCAGGTCATTGAGTGGGGCTCGCAGACGGGAGGAGCGACTCTGACGCTGATGGCGCGGCGCGAAAGGGCGGCTGCGATCTGCCAGACGGAGCAGAAGGCGGCGGATCTCCTGAACGCTTTCCCGCTGGCTGACCCACAGGAGGGTATCCGCGTAAAAGGCGCGTCCGCGTTTGACGTTGTTGGCGGAGGTAAATCCGACCACCAGGCCGGGATAGCGCTGGGCTAATTCAGCAGCGGCCTGATAATCGTGATAGTTTTCCAGCGCTAAAATAATCACATCCAGCCCGGCCGGATCGGGCAGATGGCTGAGCGGCAGTGAATGAATAATGTTCAGACCGGGCAAGGTTTCCTGAATATCTCTGAAACACTGGGCGAGGCCGATATTAAAATAAATATTATTGCTGTGAATTAAAATATTCAAAGAATAAACCCTGTTACAAGCGATCTAAACGGCGCGGGAAGGAGATTAGCTGCGAACCAGAAGTTTATTCATATCAGCAGGCGAGGTGTTTATATAATTCATCATGCCCGGCGGTTTGAAGGAATAAATTTCGGCTACGCAAGCAGGATTAATATAATACCCTGCGCACTTAACGCGGATAATTAATACGCTTTCGACCCCCGCCTGGTTTAAGCGAGATTTTAAGGTCTGAATGACCTGCCATAATCGCTGCGCGGACGGACGGAGATTATTTTTCTCCCAGACGTTAATCATTAACTCTTCATCACTGACCAGACGTTCTCTGCCATGCGCCAGCAAATATTCCAGTAAACACGCCATGGTGCTGCGCAGCTGAACTTGCGTTCGCGTCCCACGTAACGCGATAATTTCCCGATGATGCAGGCAGTAGAAAATATTATCCGCTAACTTATAGCCAAGTAGTTTATAGCCTGTAGTCATCCACCACTCCCTGACAAATCCCCGTATTGCCGGTGCAGAGTACCCGCCTGCGGCGGTCTGACCAAGTGAATTTTATGAGCTAGAATAATCAAAACAATTAACCACATTCGCATACATAACTAGAATAAAAATCTGATAAAATCGCTCACTTCTGTTGGATTATGTGGTATAGGAAAAGTCTTAATCAAGAGGTGTGCGAAGTTAAACGGTTGAAAATATAGGTGGTGGAAACAAAAAATTGCATTTACTTTGATCTAGATCAATTTTATGCCTTTCAGGTGGCAATCACCATTTACATAGCAAAACAAAGATTGAAATAACAACGTTTAAGTGATGATAAGTTGATTCTGAACTTATGGAATTACCCAAGGAACTGTTCATTACTTTTCAGGAGCGTTTTTATGGTCATTGCAACTCGTAAGCCTCTGTGCAACAAACGCTGGGCCGCCAGCCCGGCCTCTCAGGATCTTCAGTTGACCCAGCTGCGTCACCCCTGGGTCGCCACCACCGCCAGCTGCAAAAGTAAAAAAGGCTGGAAGCGCCGCGGTTAACGGCTAATCCACTTCCCCGGACACCACGCCCCGGTCGCGTTAATGCCACGACCGGGGTTTTGCTGCGATCGGTGTTCTGCGTGAAGGTCACACCGGGCGCAGGCAGTAGCCTGAGGCGGTATTCTCCACGCTGGCGAATCCCGGCAGGCCAAGATGCATACCGGCGACGAGCCACCGCTCGCTGGCGGCCTGGCGCAGGAGACTTTCCCGTGTACGCCGGGCCTGGTCAGGATCGACGTCAAAGGCCACCGATGCCTCTGGCCGGGCGCTCTGGATCGAGGGAAAGTGGACGATATCCCCCCAGATCAGCAGCGACGTTCCGCCCGCCTCGAGGCGATATCCGGTATGCCCCGGCGTATGGCCGGGCAGGGGACATGGTCGGATCCCGGCGATCCGCTCATTTTCATCGATAGCACGAATTTGCGTCGCGCAGATCGCCATTACGCGCCGGACGAGCAGCACGTTGCGTTGTCCACGCTCGCTGGCGTTGTCCAGTGTCGACGGCGCCAGCCAGTAAGCGCTTTCCCGCGAGGGCAGGAACACCGTGGCGTTGGGATAAGCCGGTGTACCGGCGGCGGTCAGCAGGCCGCCGATATGGTCCGGGTGCGCGTGGGTGAGGAGGATGGTGTCAATGTCCTCAGGGCGGACGCCGAGCAGCGCCAGATTGGCGATAAGCGCGCCGCCGACGCCGTTGGCCCCGCCGGTGCCGGTATCCACCAGCACCGTGTGCCCGCGTCCGCGGATAAGGTAAGCGCCGATCTCGATGGTTTCCGGCGAGATTAACCCGGCCTGGCGCTGCAGACGCGCCGCCTCTTCAGGGGCGATCCCCGCCAGCAACGTCAGCGGCGCCGTCATCTGGCCATCACTGATGGCGCTTATCGTCAGGTCGCCTGCTGTCAGGGAATAAAAGGGAGCTGGTGTCATGTTGACCTCACGCTTGCTCCGCCGGGTGACGCAACCGGGCGGTAATGGGCTGATAGACAAAGACGGCGGCCGTGGCGGCGTGGTGATGCAGGTCGTCACGCGGGACGATGGCGGCATAGCGGGTATGCCGGGTGGCCAGACCGCCGGGCTGCAGGACGACCGGCGCAGCGACGGGCAGGGCTTCCGCGGTATCGCTCAGCAGCAGCACCTCGTCCGGAGCAACCTCCCGCAGCGCGTTAGTTGTGAGATAGAGATGGCGATGCCAGTCGGCGATCGCCGATTGCCAGCGGGCAAAATGACCGCCGCCGTTGCGGCGATAGGCGTCGCTGTCGATGACGGCGGCATCGCGGATATCGTGTAGCGCCAGGTAGCGAGGGCAGCCCTCGCTGAGCGCGCAGAAGCGCTGCGAGGCATGAAAACCGGGCACTGAGACCAGCGCCGGTAATTTTTCCAGATTGTAAAAGGTATTCCACGCCGCTTCGCTTTGCGGGTCGGTGTAGGCGCATTCGACGACATAGAGCATAGTGACCTCGAGAGACAGATGATTCAGCGCATAAGGCGCTTCAGTGAATTTACTTCATCCTATCTGGCGAAAATGGCGCTGAAAAACGATGTTTATTCAAGACTCAGTGATATTCTGTCACTGACTTTCAGTCAGCCCGCACAAGGAGCATTGGCTATGCGTCGTAAAATTCCCAGCAGCGCTGCGCTACTGGCCTTTGAGGCCGCCGCCCGCCACGGCAACTTTGCCCGCGCGGCGGCGGAGCTCGCGTTAACGGAAGGGGCCATCAGCCGGCAGATCGCCCGTCTGGAAGCGCTCCTCGACAGCAAACTATTCGACAGAATCGGGAGCCGGGTACGGCTCAATCCGGCCGGCGCCCGCTATGCCAGACAGGTCCGCGAGATCCTCAGCAGGCTGGAGCGGGAAACCCTCGACGTCAGCGGGATGCCGGCCGATGGCCGCAGTCTGGAGATCGCCGTGCTCCCCACCTTCGCCAGCCGCTGGCTCATCCCCCGCCTCGGGCAGTTCATGGCGCAGCATCCGCATATCGTGGTCAATATCGCCGCTCGCAGCGACCCCTTCATTCTGCCGGGCAGCGGATTTGATGCGGCTATCCATTTTGATCACCCGGCGTGGACCGGAATGGATGTGACGTTTTTGTTTGCGGAGTATCTGCTGCCGGTCTGTCATGCTGCGCTGCTGACGGATAACGATCTCCCGGGGCTGCTGAACCGGCTGCCGCGCATTCATCGGCGGCAAAATCCGGATGCCTGGCTGCACTATGCCCGGGAGTGTGGTCTGGCGCTGGATAACCCGGCGCAGGGGCCGCGCTATGATCTGCATGAGATGGCGATCGCTGCGGTACTCAGCCAGCAGGGCGTGGCCCTGGTGCCGAAGATGTATGTGGAGAGCGAGCTGCGTAGCGGGACGCTGGTCGCCCCGTGGCCGGGCTCCCCGACGCTGGCCAAGCGCTTCTGCCTGATCAAACCCGGCGGCGGCGAGGGGGAGCCTGCGCTGCAGGCGTTTGAGCGCTGGCTGCAGACGACGATTGCGGCAGGTTAGCTTAAGGCGGGCCCGGGCGTACGCTGCGCCGCCCGCTGGCGGGCATATTTGCCTGGCGATGTCCCGGCATAGCGGGTAAAAGCCACGTTGAACGCGCTGGCCGAGCCATAGCCGAGGCGCTCGGCGATATCCGCCATGCTGATGCCCGGCTCTCCCAGCCACCGCATCGCCAGGGTCATGCGCCAGCTCAACAGATAGCCCATCGGGGTCATTCCGGTCAGGCCGGTAAAGCGTTCAAATAACGTCGAGCGAGACAGCGCGCAGTCGGCGGCCAGGGCGTTGACGGTCCAGCGTCTGGCGGGGGCCTCATGCAGCAGACGGATTGCCTGGGCGATCCGCGGGTCGCTCAGGCCGCGCAACAGGCCTGGGGTGGCGAGTGTTTCGCAGGAGCGGATGGCCTCGATAAACAGCAGCTCAACCATCCGCGCCAGAACGAAAGATTTACCTGCGCGATCCGCCTGGGCTTCCTCTTTTAGCAGTCCGACAAAGGTGGCCAGCCGCGGCTGGTCGCGAACCACCACCAGGGCGGGCAGCAGCGAGGTCAGCAGGCTGGCGTTATCCGAATCGGCAGCGCAGTGGCCAATCAGCGCCAGCATCTCCGCCGGCTGGTCGAGGGTTCCCAGGCGAAAGTGTTCCTCCGCCAGTTTCACCGGGGTGGTCTCCAGCGCCGGTGAAGGCGGCGGGGTCAGGCTGGTTAGCGCGAAGCGGTACGCCGCCGGGATCAGCATAAAATCCCCGGCGCGCAGGGTCTGCGGCGGATGCTGGTCTATTTCCAGCCGACAGCCTCCTTCCAGTACCACGCCATAGAACGCCATGCCCTGGTCCGAGCGAATGACGCGCCATTCTCCCGCCCCCTCAATGGTTTTGGTCAGCACCGCTCTGAGATTTAGCATCGCAATGATTTCCGCCAGCGGGTCGCTCATTGCCGGACTCCTGCTAAAAAATGATGGATTATTGACCCTATATCGTCCGGAGCGGGCTGTCTATGATGAAAAGGAAGAAGCCAATCGGAGACAGAGAGATGCAAACAATTATGATCACCGGCTGTTCATCGGGTTTTGGCCTGGAGACGGCGCGTTATTTTCTTGAACAGGGCTGGAAGGTTATCGCCACGATGCGGGTTCTGCGAGAGGATCTGTTGCCAGTCAGCGACCGTCTGCGGCTGGTGCGCCTTGACGTCACCTCAGCGCAGAGTATCGCCGAGGCGATTGCCGAGGCCGGAGAGATTGACGTTCTGGTCAATAACGCCGGAGTGGGGATGCTCAACGCCCTGGAGGGGGCGTCGCACGAGGCGATAGCGAACCTGTTTGCCACCAATACTCTTGGGACTATCGCCATGACCCAGGCGGTACTTCCCCGGTTCAGAGCGCGCCGTAGCGGGACGATCGTGAATATCACCTCGGCGGTCACCCTACAGCCGATGCCCCTGCTGGCGGTCTATACCGCGAGTAAGGCGGCGGTGAACGCCTTCACGGCATCCCTGGCGCTGGAGCTGCGGCCCTTCAATATTCGCGTCGGGGTGATCCTGCCGGGACGCGATCCCCAGACCCGCTTCGGGGAAAACGCGCGTCGAACGATGGGCCAGCTCCCGGAGAGCTATGCGGCGCTCGGCCAGCAGATCCTCGACAGCATCCAGGAAAACGCCAGCGTGACGCGGGCTGTCGATGTGGCTCAGGCCGTCTGGCGAATGGTGAACGATCCTGATGCCCCTTCGCGGCTGCCGGCAGGGGAAGATGCCCTGGCGATGGCGCAGGCCAGTCTTCGCCGTGTCTGAAGGCAATATGCGGGTTTTGTCTGTCAGACGGTAGGTGCGCAAGCTGCCGCTGCGCTTTATGGCCGGGGAATATTATCCCTGTCAGGATCGCATGGATAATATTAGCGGGTTATACGAAATAACGGTCAGGCGGCGCTTACTGATGTAAATCAGGATAGCAATGTATTTCATGGTGCGTTTTCGCCGCTTATTCTGGATATGTGCGAACCGGCCGCCATATTATGACATGAACAATGGCTCAGGTCTTTTATATGTAATTTCTCAATGTAATTCGGGCGTTAATCTTAAAAAGTTAGTCTGGCCCGGTCGGGGCTGGACTTTCTTTATTCTGCTGTGGCATGGTTTCATCCCTGTTGTACCGCGCGCTCGCTTTTTTACGCCAGGGAATAGTTTTCAGTATGGAATATTGTTGTTGCGAAGCCACCGCTTCCGCCTTGCGTCCAGACGGCTTCATTCTCTCGTCTGACAAAATATTGGCAGTTTATTTGTTTTATTCTGCTTATCGTCTTTTTCAGCATTACGCAGTCACTCCCGATCTGAACCGAGATGCCGCTGAATTCAAACTGAACGTACTCCGGCAGTACGCGAATACGAACGGGATTTTCTTGCACATTTATTGCTGAGTGACTGCTTTTCCGGGCGTTAAATAAAAGACCACCGTTCTGCATTACTCAGTGCGCTTTGGGTTCTTTTAGGAGGACAGCGAGGGCGGTAGCGTGCGTAAAACCGGCGGGGGGACAGGGCTGCTACGGTGCGGGACGGCGGAGGGTAACGAATGAAGGACCTTGGGATGGATGTTAATGCCAGAAAAGATGGAGTGAAGCGATGAGGAATAGGCTGATAAACGATGCAACCAGTTTGGTAAAGCAACTGCCAGGGCATTCACGCTACTGGATGGACGTTCATGCCTGTACTGAGTTTCTTGATGTGCTGAACTTCCGTTCGGTGGAATCCCTCAGTCAGCCCTGGCGGTATGACGTGGCGGTTACCTGCTCCTCTAAAGATATTGTCTGTGAGTCGTTATTGCTGAAACCGGCGTCATTTACTTTCCAGACCCCGATGTTTGACGGGACACCAGCTCTGCCGGTACGGACGGTTTTTGGCGTAGTGGAGTCCTTTCGCCGCGTTTCCACCTCGAATGATGAGACCCGTTATGCACTGACGATCGTTCCCCGTATTGCCCTTCTGGACTATACGAAAGGAAGCGCGATCTACCTCAACCAGTCGGTCACTGAAGTGGTTGAACAGGTGCTGCGTAAACACGGGCTGGAAGGGCCTGATTTTGAGTTCCGGCTCACCCGGGAATACCCATCCCGGGAGCTCATCACCCAGTGGCGGGAAACCGATCTTGAGTTTATCCAGCGCCTGCTGGCGGAAGTGGGCATTTACTGGCGCTATGAAATGGATGGCCGTCTTGAACAGGACGTGGTGATTTTCCAGGACAGCCAGGAGCAGTATGAGTTTGGCGTCACGCTGCCGTTACGCAACCAGGCCGGGATGAGTGACAGCGGGCAGGAGAGCATCTGGGATATTCAGGCTGCATACAATGTTGTGAGCGGAAGGGTGGCCACCCGGGACTACAACTACCGGGAAGCGCTGACGCCGCAGGACAGTACGGAAAGTATCAGCAGTCAGGAAGGGATCACCGCCGGGGAAACGTACCATTACGCGGAACCCTTCCTGACGGCGGGTGATACGGAAAGTACAGAGTCCGGGGCATACTTCGCCCGCCTGCGTCACGAACGCATTCTGAACGCGCAGTATCGCGTCAGCGGGCATTCCTCCAGCCCTCTTCTGGCTCCGGGTCAGGTACTGGAAACGGACGGCACGCTTCCCGATGCCGTCAGGGAAGGCATCGTCATCACCACGGTGCGCACCAGCGGTTCGCGCAAAAGTAGCTTTACGCTGACGTTTGAGGGTATCCCCTACAGTGAAACCGTCTGTTATCGTCCGGCACTGCTCAGTCGCCCGGTGATATCCGGCTCGCTGCCTGCCCGGGTGGAAAGCACACAGAAAGGCGACACCTGTTCCTGGCTCGACCCGGAAGGACGCTACCGTGTGAAGCTGGACTTTGACCGCAACAGTTCTGAACAGGGTTATGCCTGTGTGTGGCTGCGGCTGGCGAAACCGTATGCCGGTGATACGTACGGATTCCACTCCCCGCTTATCGACGGAACGGAAGTGGCCGTCGTATTTGACGGCGGAGATCCGGATCGTCCCTACATCGCTTATGCCCTGCATGATTCAGAACATCCGGACCCTGTCACCAGTGACAATCATACGCGGAACGTGTGGCGTACCCCGGCGAACAATAAGCTGCGGATGGAGGATAAGCGCCAGGAAGAGCATATCAAGCTCGCGACGGAATACGGCAAAACGCAGCTGAACCTGGGACACCTGGTCAACAGCCAGCGTGAAAAGCGCGGGGCCGGTTTTGAACTGCGAACGGATGAGCATGGCGCAGTACGTGCGGCAAAAGGGCTGTTCCTGACGGCCGATGCCCAGGCCAAAGCCCGGGGCCCGGTGCTGGAAATGACCCCTGCCATCAACCAGATTAACCAGGCCAACAGCCAGATGCAGGCGCTGAACAGCGCAGCTGTTGCCGCCGGAGCCCTGGTCTGCGACATCAATACCCAGATTAGTTTTGTGACCGACAAAATCAAAGACCTCCAGTCTTCGGTCCTGCTGGGTAGTGCTCCGCAGGGGGTGGCACTGACCTCAGGTGAACATCTTCAGCTCAGCAGCACCCGCAATACCATGATCAATGCCGGTCAACATCTTGATATCGGTGCGATGAAGCAGCTGTCTGTGACGGTGGAAAAAGCGTTAGGACTGTTTGTCCATAAAGATGGGGCAAAGCTTGTTGCCAACCAGGGAGATATCGAGATTCAGGCTCAGCACAACACGATGGGACTTCAGGCAAAGCAGCAGGTGACGATAACCAGCTGCGAGGATGGGATTTCCATCAGCACGCCGGAGACACTGACGCTGAATGGCGGCGGATCGTATCTGAAGCTGAGTAAAAACGGCATTGAGCATGGTTCTGAGGGGATGATGGTGATGAAAGTGGCGAATTATCTGGTTCCCCGTACCCGGGCATCATTGAAAGGTGTCACGGAGACCTTCAGGAAAACCACACTGGAACGGGTTCCTCCCCAGCGGCGCGGAAGGATTTCAAGGTAAGAAACTCATATGAAAATCAGTTATCCCCTCAGGGACACCAGCGGTAAAGAATTTCGCTCACTGGAAGATGTTATGCGGCTTATCGACGGAGAAGCGCACGGGACCTGGCTGCTGGGGGCGAACGGATTGTGGCATGGCGGGATCCATATCAGCGACATCTCTAATCCCTTTTCCGCCCTAGATCCGGATGCAGTCAATGCCGGCGACCCCGTTCCCCTCCAGTTTATGGCAGACGGTACTATTGTGGCGTACCGGTTAAACAACGAGTACCTGACAGCCCCGTATTGTGGACAGCCGCTGCGTTACAGCAGCAGCTTTGTGCTGGTGAAGTCGCAGTGCCAGCCCGATCCGCAAAAGGAAAAAAGCTGGCTGGCGTTTTACAGCCTGTATATGCATCTGGCCCCGGTGTCTGATTATCCTTCATCTCCCTGCTATAAAGTCAGGGACGGGCACAGCGGCATACTGTTACGTCAATATAAAGCCGGGCAAAACGGGTTGCCGGAGGGGGAGCCGGATAACGGTGAAGCCGGAACATATCCTGCCCCGGCGAAAACGAAAAAAAGCCTGAAGGCAGGCGATCGTTTTGTCTCCTCCCGGACGGGGCGTTTTTATGTCACGAAGAACGGAAACGCAACCCTGACAACCTTTGGCCTGGTTCGTTTACTGAAAGAAAATGTTCCGGGAAAAGAACAGTACTGGGTGACGCTGGATCCGGAGCTGATGGAGCCGGACGGCGAAATGCAGGGATTATTGCCGGAATGGATGCAGAAGGCAAAACAAAAAGGGGGGTTCGACTCTGTGGAGCTAACGGGCGAAACAGAAGAATGGAAGGTCAGCGCCGGAACGCCCGTCGGATTTATGGGATGTATGGAATCGCCGGGTGAGGGAAATAATCTCCTGGATAAAGAGTGGTTTGTGCATCTGGAAGTGCTGAGTACAGATCCAAACATGCCAGGATTTTTAGCCAACCCTGAAAAAGTGAAAGGTGATAAACGGTCCGTTTTGGCAGCAAAGGGAAGCGCCCTGTTTACCCGGCAGGATGTTACGGGACAGCCCGTCTTTACAGCGACATCAGCGTGACTGAGCGCACAGTGCCGGCTCCTCCGTGAGTCAGCAATGCCTGTCGCGGATGAAGCACAAAAATGGTGGTATAAGGTCAGCGGAAGCGGCTGGCTGCCGCAAAGTGATGTTGAAGAAGTAAGTCAGTATGATCTGTTAAAACTCGGGTTTCAGGCGCTGGAGGAAGACGGTAATAGTGACGTGATGAACAGCCCGTATGAGAGCTGGGTACCGGAGGCGTTTGGGGCGATAAGCCGTTCAGCAGAGCAGGAGGTCTCCTGGCAGTACGGACAGGTGCCACAATTTTATCGTGATCTGATGGCGGAGATGGACAGCAACCGCGACGGGAAAGTGACGACAGAGGAGATCAGACAGGCGCTGGCAGTTCGTGATCCGCTGGTGAAAGATGTGGTCAACCGTCTGGTGGTAAAACATCACAGCGAGTGGTGCGGTGGCCGTTCGACGGGGCGCTGGGAAGGGTTTTATAAGGATCTGGACTCGCTGGAAGTGAAATACTGTGAGAAATGGCAGGCGGACCTGGAGTGGATGAGCAAGGTGCCGCCGTTTGATAAGGATGAAGCGGTGTGGCATTTTCATCCGGTGGTGTTTTTAGATTCTCTGGCAGAGAAATTAGATCTAATTAATGTTGATGCTTTTATTTCTCAATATGAAAACGAACATGTTTCCTTTGCTCCGGGTACGCCGATTCTATCCCAAGGTTCAAAAAACAACTTGCGTAAAATTTTGGAAAGCATAAATGAATTTTATCCTAACCATATGGAGTATAAGCCAAATTTATATGGTATTTCTTATATGCTAGCTACAGCGAGACATGAGACATATTACTTCCCAACAGGTGAGTATTTTAGTGAACAGCCAGAGGTAGGTGGGGTGAGTTATTTTGATAAATACGATCCAATTCTTGCAGTGACACAAGTATTAAAGAATAGAGCAATAGCTAACGGCAATATGCAGCAGGGCGATGGGTATAAATATCGAGGTAGAGGTTGTGTACATCTTACATGGAAAAACAATTATCAGAAAGCGAAAGATAAATTTGGTGTGGATTTTGTGAATCAACCAGAACTTGCGGCTGATTTTAAGCATGCTGTGCCAATTATGATTTGGGGTATGGAGGAAGGTATATTTACTGGGGAAAAACTTTCCACATATATGAATAATAATGGAATGGATTATGAGAGTGCGCGGCAAGTTATTAATGGCAGTGATCAAAAGGTTCTAATAGCTTCCTATGCTAAAAAATTGCAATCTATTTTAGAAAGCACGTCCTCTATTCCCAATGGATATTGAATATGAATAAATGTATTTTTTTTATTGGTATTTTTTTTAGTGGATGTTCCATGCTTAGTTTTGCGGATGGCTCGGTAACTTATGGGTATGATCAATCAAATAATTTAATTTATGCAAAAAAAGACGGTAGGGAAAATGTATTAAAATTTAATGAGGATTATACAGGTAATCCATCCTACTTATTTGATTTTTTTTCAGGTTCCCCTGCCATTGTAGTTGATAGTAGATCTCTTCATGATTCTACCGTTTATGCCACATTGAAATATGATGGTAATAAATTTTTGATTGATTGTTTATATTTGAATGTAAAAAATAAAAAGAATGGAATCTTGGTTAAAGAGGGGGAGTGTAACTTAGATATGTCGCCAGTGGAAGGTTATGCTGATTTTATAGAGAAAAAAGTAAGCAAAACAAAATATGACATGGATTCAATAGATACAAACTTAATCTTAAATGGCAAAAAAAGTTATCTACCTATTGTTATTTATAATAGCAAAGATGAATTGGTATATCAATTTTATGGTGATAAGCAAGCATTACTGGATGACAATTATTCTGTTATTTATTTAAGTGAAAATGGTAGGTGCAAGGTTTTTGTGAATTCTCCATGGATTATATATAACAAGAATGACTCAGGGCGGGTAGAAATTATGAGTGAAGAAATTTCAGATGGCAAGATTGAACTAATCAAATCAGTCCCAAATATAGAAGATTCCAATAAATGCTCTGTATATCCTGCGATAAGTGTCATAAAACCTAAATCCTATTTTTATGATTCTTCGTTCGAAATAAAAAAATCTTACCTTGTTAAAGGAGATAAAGTTAATTTGCTATCTATAAGTGCAGATGGCAAATGGTGTAATGCAAGATATATTAATATTAAAAATATAGCTAGTGATAACATCATGTTGTGTGCGGATCTCAGTATTTAGTTTGTTCTCGCTGACTTTTTTACGTTAGCATCATGTGGACGGATGTTGCGCTACAGCAGCAGCTTTGTGCAGGTGAAGTCGCAGTGCCAGCCCGATCCGCAAAGGGAAAAAGTTGGCTGGCGTTTTACAGCCTGTATATGCATCTGGCCCCGGTATCTGATTATCCTTCATCTCCTTGTTATAAAGTCAGGGATGGACACGGTGGCATACTGTTACGCCAGTATAAAAACGGACAATACGGCTTACCGGAGGGGGAGCCGGATAACGGTGAAGCCGGGACATATTCTGCTCCGGAAAAACGAGAAAGAGCCTGAACGCAGGCGACCGTTTTGTTTTTTCCCGGACGGGGCGGTTTTACGTCACGAAGAATGGCAAAGCCACTCTGACAACATTTGGCCTGGTCCGTTTACTGAAAGATGACGTCCCGGGCAAAGAACAGTAGTGGGTAACGCTGGATCCGGAACTGATGGAGCCGGATGGTGAAATGTAGGCGCTGATGCTGGGGTGGATACAGAGGGCAAAACAAAAAGGCGCTTTTGACTCTGTGGCGCTAACTCCGACATAGTACGAGGGGGATTCAAGTTAGATGCTAATATGGAAGGTCAGCGCCGGAACGCCCGTCGGATTTATGGGCTGTACGGAGTCGCCGGGTGAAGGGAATCAGCTTGTGGACAGGGAGTGGTTTGTCCATCTGGAAGTGCTGAGTACAGATCCAAACATGCCAGGATTTTTAGCCAACCCTGAAAAAGTGAAAGGTGATAAACGGCCCGTTCTTTTTACTAATAAACATAATGAAATGAATCCGGATGATAAGAGAGACTTTGTCGAACAACCTGATCTAGTGATAAGTAATACTGAATATGGTGTAGAGTCAGCTTTTTCCTTTTGGGTAAGTAAAGGACTAAACAAAACTGCCAGAGCATTGAGTGTGCAAGAAGTCACGCAAATAGTTAATGGTGGGCAGAATGGTTACCCTGATCGCCTACAAAGGTTTAATGCAGTGGCCCCATTATTAAGAGTCGATAAGGAGTGATTTATGCGTGGCTTTATTTTTGGCTTATCTTTGTTGATTTCTTCTTTTTATGCACTAGCTAAAACCGACATAGTACAAGGGCCATTTAAGTTAGATGCTAATGATAGTGTTTATATTAAGAGGGAGGATGATGCTAATTATCCATTAGCGCTTTATTTCAAAGCTAATGGTAATAGTATCAAAGTGGAGTCTTATGAGGTCGATGGTGGTGAACCTCATGTGGAAACAATTTTTTTACTAAAATAAACAATAAAAAAATATAATTGTATTAATCTCATGGGAACAACGACACTCTGCGGGAAAAATAAATGGAACTGCGTATCAGGTTTATGGTTATAACTATAACCTTAATAGCCTTTCTATAAATCCTTCTATAAAAAAAGACCAGAATCTCAACGGCCTCAATGGAGAATTTAATGGTGAGGAGTTACATTTCAAATATAAAAATGCAACAGAAATCAAGACATATCTACAATCCCATTATAAATAATTCCGGAAAGCTTTGGTACGACTCGTTAAACTAAAGACACATCCAACTGACAACTAACCCTGTTAAGGAGAAATCTGTATCTCTGTCCGTAAAGAGGGAAATAAATTCTGAACGAATAAGAAACGGGATGCGGCTGAATTATTTTATGGGTTTAGAGCAATGCTCTCTTGAAAACTATAAAAATTAAGATGTGTATTTGAATTATTTATATAACGCCATAGTTACAACATATCCTGAACTAAAAGAAAACATAAAAAACACGCAAAGATCCTGGATTAAAGCCAGGGATAGTATATGTGCATATATGTCAGCTGATGGTGAGGAATTACAGATTTATAAAAACTCATGCTTGTACGAACAGACATATGAACGCAATCGAGAATTGAAAGCTATCTTATCAAAACAGAAAGTTGCAATGCCACATGAAAATAGAACCTCAAACTCCTTTTGGGATGAGTATGTGAAACAGCATTGTATATTTATGAAGGACAAATTTTCTGATAATGATTGTATAAAAAGAAATGAATTCCTTCATATTCATGAATGAGATTAGTTGTCACAATTGATATAAGCCATGGAGGTGCTGAGCACCGACCCGAACATGCCGGGATTTTTAGCCAACCCAGAGAATGTGGAGGGCGGTAAACGGTCCGTTCTGGTACCAAAGGGAAAATCCCTGTTTACCCGACAGGATAGCCGGTATTTACCCCGACATCGGCGAGGCTGGGCGCGCAATGCCAGCTCTCCCGGGGAGCAGCAACGCCCGTCGCGGATGAGTCACAAAAATGGTGGTATAAAGTCAGCGGCAGTGGCTGGTTACCACAAAATGATGTTGAGGAAGTTAACCAGTACGATTTAGAGAAACTTGGATTTCAGGCGCTGGAGGAAAGCAGCGGGGGCGATGTGATGAACAGCCCGTATGAGAGATGGATTTCCAGGCGTTTGGGGCGATAAGCCGAACAGCTGAACAGGGCGCGGGGTTTCAATACGGTCTGTTAGCACAGTTATATCGTGACCTGATGGCGGAGATGGACAGCAACCGCGACGGGAAAGTGACAGCAGAGGAAATCAGACAGGCGCTGGCAGTGCGGGATCCGCTGGTGAAAAAACGTAGTCAACCGGCTGGTAGTCAAACATCATAGCGAATGGTATGGGGCCGCTCGACAGGGCGCTGGGATGGGTTTTATAAGGATCTGGACTCTCTGGAAGTGAAATACTGTGAGAAATGGCAGGCTGATCTGGAGTTTATAAACAAAGCGCGTTATTTGACAAGAACGAGGCTGTGTAATCAGGAAGGAAAAACAGCTTGGTGCGTCTGAATGGACTCGAACCATCGACCCCCACCATGTCAAGGTGGTGCTCTAACCAACTGAGCTACAGACGCATTATGGTGCGTTTAATTGGACTCGAACCAACGACCCCCACCATGTCAAGGTGGTGCTCTAACCAACTGAGCTATAAACGCATAATGGTGCGTTCGATTGGACTCGAACCAACGACCCCCACCATGTCAAGGTGGTGCTCTAACCAACTGAGCTACGAACGCAATGTTGTGGTGACAACGGGGACGCATATTAGCGGCAGGCAGGGGATGTGGCAAGAGGTAAACGTCACTTTTCTTGTACATTGCTTGCGATTGCGGATCTTTTACCCATTCCGGCGATATTTTACTGAACCACAAGGATATTTCTTCGCCAGCAGGCGCCTCGCCTCTCTTTTCTCCGCGGGTCTCAACCTGCGCACAAAGGTTGGCGTTGTGTTAAATTATCGCCCACCAGAAGAGAGGAGTAATAACGAAGATGAAATCGATAGGTATTTTCTGCGGTTCTTCAGCTGGCGAACATCCGCTGTATCTCGACACTGCCCGACGGGTTGGCCACACGCTGGCGCAGCAGGGACTGGCTGTTGTCTATGGCGGCGGCAAAGTTGGCTTGATGGGGGCGGTTGCCGATGCGGCGCTTGAGGCCGGGGGCGTGGTGATTGGCGTGATGCCGCGCGGCCTGGTGGAACGGGAAATTGCCCATCGCGGGTTGACGGAGCTGCATGTGGTTGAGGATATGCACGAACGGAAAACCAAAATGGCGGCGCTGGCCGACGGCTTTATTGCTCTGCCGGGCGGAGCGGGGACGCTGGAAGAGATTTTCGAACAGTGGACCTGGGCGCAGCTGCGCATCCATGAAAAGCCGTGCGCATTTCTGAATATTAAAGGGTATTACGATCCGCTGCAGGCGATGGTCAATAACATGGTGCGGGAAGGGTTTATGCACCCGCGCTACGCGGAGATGCTGCCGTTTGCTGCCTCGGCAGAGGAGATTATCGCCGGTTTTCGCGACTATACGCCGCCGGCGCGTAAATGGGTTCAGCAGCCCGCTATTTAAACATCAAGCGAAGGGTAAACAGCGCGCAGACGATGAGCAGAACCAACAGCAATTCGAAGCGATAGCGTTGCAGCATGATGTCCTCCTGAAAAAAAACCGGCGCTATTCAGCGCCGGTTATCACCTTAACGCTCTGACCGTTATGCCGCCGGTTGTACTGCCGGTTTGGCTGCGTGGTGCGCCGCTTTGTGGTGCTTCTTCGCCGCCTGGGCTTTCTGCGCTACTGCCGGTTTCGCTGCGGCTTTATGGTGCTTCTTCGCCGCCTGGGCTTTCTGCGCTACTGCCGGTTTCGCTGTGGCTTTATGGTGTTTCTTCGCTGCCTGGGCTTTCTGTTCGGCTGCCGGTTTCGCCGCCGCTTTATGGTGTTTCTTCGCTGCCTGGGCTTTCTGTTCGGCTGCCGGTTTCACCGCCGCTTTATGGTGTTTCTTGTGATGAACGGTGGTGTGGCTGGCTGCGGCAGCCGGGGTGGTGGTCGCGGCATCGGCGGCGAAAGCAACAGATGACAGACCCATAGCAGCGGCAACAACCAGAGCTAATACTTTTTTCATGCTGAAATCCTCGAATTGGTTTCCTGAGTAACCCCACTGCGGGGCTGTTGGCCACACTATATGCATCTCCGGGGCGCTCATCAGTGAGTCTTTGGTGTCGGGGAGTAACGGAATGTACAACGCCGGAACAAAACTGAAGAAAGAAAAAGCCCGCCGGGGTGGCGGGCTTTGGCAGGATTAGCGCGCGGCGCGCTGTAAGATAGTGCTGGAGGGCTGGCGCTGCAGAAAACGCATCCGCAGCATCATCATAATGGCGGCGGAGGTCAGGCCGATGATAAATCCGCACCAGAAGCCGGCGGGCCCCATGCGGGGGACAATCACGTCGGTCAGCGCCAGCAGGTAGCCGCTGGGCAAACCCAGCACCCAGTACGCGGTAAAGGTGATAAAAAAGATAGACCGCGTATCTTTATAGCCACGCAGGATACCGCTGCCGATCACCTGAATGGAGTCGGAGATCTGGTAGACCGCCGCCAGCAGCATCAGATGCGAGGCCAGCATCACCACCTCAGGGTTATCGTTATACAGCAGGGCAATCTGCTTACGCATCAGCACGGTAAAGATAGCGGTAAACACCGCCAGACAGACGCCCACGCCCACACCCGTGCGGGCGGAAACCTGGGCATCGATCGTTGAGCCCTGGCCGAGGCGGAAGCCGACGCGAATGGTGACCGCGGCCGCCAGCGACAGCGGCAGAACGAACATCAGCGAGCTGAAGTTCAGCGCAATCTGGTGGCCGGCGACGTCAATGATCCCGAGCGGAGAGACCAGCAGCGCGACGACGGCAAACAGGGTCACTTCGAAGAACAGCGCCAGGGCGATGGGCAGCCCCAGCTGCACCAACCGCAGCAGAACGGCGAAATCGGGGCCGCTGAAGCCCTCGGCGCAGCGGATATCGCGCATTGAACGCGCCCGGCGCACCCACCACAGCATGCTGGCGAACATCACCCAGTAAACGGAGGCCGTCGCCACGCCGCAGCCGACGCCGCCCAGCTCCGGCATGCCAAAATGGCCATAGATAAAGATGTAGTTCACCGGAATGTTGACCAGTAAACCGATAAAGCCCATGACCATCCCGGGCTTGGTTTTCGCCAGCCCTTCACACTGATTACGGGCAACCTGGAAGAACAGATAGCCCGGCGCCCCCCACAGCAGCGCGCGCAGATAGCCAACCGCCTTCTCCGCCAGCAGCGGATCGATGTTGTGCATGGAGCTGATGATATACCCGGCATTCCACAGCACGATCATGATCAGCACCGAGACCAGCCCCGCCAGCCAGAAGCCCTGACGCACCTGCGGCGCGATACGCTCCCGCCGCCCGGAGCCATTGAGCTGCGCCACCACCGGGGTCAGCGCCAGCAGCAGCCCGTGGCCGAAGAGAATGGCCGGTAGCCAGATGGAGGTCCCGATGGCCACCGCGGCCATATCGGTGGCGCTGTAGCCGCCCGCCATCACGGTATCGACAAAACCCATCGCCGTCTGCGCCACTTGCGCAAGAATGACGGGTATAGCCAGAGCTAATAACTGACGCGCTTCAATGAAATACTTCTGCACGTGAACACCTTTGTATTGTTGTTTTTTTGAGACTAAAAAAGCCGCCGTAACTGGCAGCAAGGGGATAAAAATGAGGAAATTCCAGTCTATTGTAGCGAGGATTAGCCATTAAGCCAGTGAAAAAAGAGTCGAGGCACGAAGCGCGCTGGCAACCGCTCAGCCCTCCTGTTATTGTTCCCGATAGCGAAAACGGTAATGATACCGTCATGATTTTCAACAGGAGCCAAACATGTTTACTGGTATTGTTCAGGGAACCGCGAAAGTGGTCTCCATTGATGATAAACCCAATTTTCGCACCCACGTGGTGGAGCTGCCGGCGCATATGCTGGAGGGGCTCGAAACCGGGGCATCGGTAGCCAACAACGGCTGCTGCCTGACGGTGACCGACATCAACGGCGCGCGCATCAGCTTCGATCTGATGAAAGAGACGCTGCGGATTACCAACCTCGGCGATATTCAGGTCGGGGATGAAGTCAATGTCGAGCGGGCGGCGAAATTCAGTGATGAAATCGGCGGGCATTTGATGTCCGGCCATATTATGACCACGGCGGAAATCGTGAAGATCCTCACTTCCGAAAATAACCGTCAGATCTGGTTTAAAGTACAGGATCCGACGCTGATGAAATATATCCTTTATAAAGGATTCATTGGTATCGATGGCATCAGCCTGACGGTAGGCGAGGTGACGGCAACCCGATTCTGCGTGCATCTTATTCCGGAGACGCTGCAGCGGACCACGCTGGGGGCGAAGAAGCTGGGCGACCGCGTCAATATCGAGATCGACCCGCAAACCCAGGCGGTTGTCGATACGGTTGAACGCGTGCTGGCGGCGAAAGAGGTCGCGGCTAAGGTCAGTGAAGCCTGACAAAAAATCCCCCGCCGGTGAGCGGGGGCGTGTTTTTTAACGGGCGACGCGCAGTCCGTGTTCAATCCCGCGCGAGAACACCACCTGCCAGAGCTGAATGTCGCGGGCGCGGAAGGCGCCGGCGCAGGCGTTCAGGTAATAACTGAACATGCGTTTGAAACGCTCAGAATAGTTATCGGCAATTTCCGGCCAGCTGGCGAGGAAACGCTCATACCAGGCCATCAGGGTGGTGTCATAATCGGCGCCGAAGTTGTGCCAGTCTTCCATCACAAAGTGCTTCTCGCTGGCATCGGCGATCTGCCGTACCGACGGCAGGCAGCCGTTAGGGAAGATATATTTATTGATCCACGGGTCAACGTTATGGTCGGTGACTTTGGAACCGATGGTGTGCAGTAAGAAGCGGCCGTTGGGTTTCAAATTACGATCGGCGACCTCAAAGTAGGTGGCGTAATTTTTGGGACCCACGTGTTCGAACATGCCGACGGAGACGATGCGGTCGAAGCTGTCGTGCAGATCGCGATAATCCTGAAGACGAATATCCACGTCAAGGCCATCGCAGCGCGCCTGGGCCATCTTTTGCTGTTCGGCGGAGATGGTCACGCCGACAACGCTCACCTGGTAATTCCGCGCCATATATTCGGCAAGACCGCCCCAGCCGCAGCCGATATCCAGCACTCGCATGCCTGGCTCGAGCTCCAGCTTACGGCAGATGAGATCCAGCTTATCCTGCTGCGCGGCTTCGAGGGTCTGCGCCTCTTTCCAGTACCCGCAGGAATATTGCATGTAGGGATCAAGCATCCGGCTGAAAAGATCGTTGCCGAGGTCATAGTGCTCTTTGCCGACGATCCAGGCGCGTTTTTTACTTTGCAGGTTAAACAGGCGAGCGCCTGCGATGCGGAGTGTGTCTTTGAAATGGTGAGGGAGTTGTTTTTCCAGCCCGGCGCGGAGCACTTTATGGAAGAATATATCCAGACGCTCGCAGTCCCACCAGCCGTCCATATAGCTTTCGCCTAAACCCAGCGACCCCTCCTGCAATACGCGTTTAAAAAAAAGAGGGTTTTTAATCCGCAGGTCTGACGGCGCGGAGCCATTGATTTCAATTCCCGCACGGCCCAACAATTCAGCTGCAATCCGGTACCAGTCATCATTTGGTACACTTACTTCTTCTATACACGATGAACTCATAGCTTCTCCATCACGCCCAAGTGATCAGAACCTTAAAACAGCGTAGACGCTTTTTTGGCTTTGTGAGAAATCTCACGGATAATCCGTGAAGTCGCTATCCGACGTAGAACAGAGGAAGGGAGATAACCCTTGCCGAAAGGCCTTCCATGGTGAAACGGAGGCATCCTGCATCCGTTAATCTGTTAAATATTTTTTATTTATGTGAACCCGGATCCAGTATAGGACGCTAAGTACTGGCTTTCAATAAAAATATCTTAGCGTGCTAACCACTGGTCCGGGCTCTGGCGACGGGCGTCAGGCGTGGGAAGAGTGGGCCGCCAGCGCTGGCGTCTGCTGCAGGCGATAACCCACTCCGGCTAACAAAATAGAGACCAGCATCACGCTGGTGGTGGTCAGCAGCGGTGTGGCGATCAGCGTGGAGACTAGCAGGCTGGTCAGGAAGCACAGGCCAAGCTGGAGGGTGTTCTGCAGCGCCGCCGCGCGGCCGGTTGCCTGCGGGAAAGGCTTCAGCGCCTGAGCGACCACGATGGGGTAGATCCCGCCGTTGACCACCGCCATCAGGCAGAACGGGATCATCAACGCCACCAGCGAGGCATGCGTTTGCAGACCCACCAGCCAGGTGGCGGCGACGCTGACGGCGAAGACCACCAGCAGCCACGGGAGCATTTGTTGCCCGGACCATTTTTGCAGCAGCGCGCGACAGCCATAGCCGCCCACCAGAAAAGCGATGGTCTGCGGGATATAGCTCAGGCCGATGGCGGTCGGGCCGTAGCCCATCTCATGAAGGATAAACGGCGAACCGGTAAGCCAGGCGAAGAAGCTGGCGGAACAGGCGGCGTAGATCAGGACGTTGCCGCTGTATTCCCGGGAGCGCAGCAGCGCCAGAAAAGTGATTTTCTTTTCAGCCACTGTGGCCGACTTAGCGGCGGCCTTCAGGCGCAGGGCAGGCAGCATCAGCAGCAGAGTGATGGCAAACAAGGTGGCGAAGATGGCTTGCCACTCGAAGTGCACCAGCAGCCAGCTGCCCAGCAGCGGGGCCAGCGCAGGGGACAGTCCTACCAGCGGCATAATAGTGGCGAAGATGCGGTTGGTGCGCTGGGCGGGATAGTAATCGGTCACCATCGCCTGCCAGGTGACCGCCGCGGCGCAGACGCCAATCGCCTGCAGAAAACGCAGCGCCAGCATCAGCGTGGCGTTCTGCACCCACAGCATTCCCAGGCAGCCGACCGCGAAAATCGCCAGGCCGCTCAGCAGCACCGGTTTGCGCCCGTAGCGGTCTGACAGCGGCCCCCAGAAGAGCTGGCCCAGCGCGAAGCCGGCGAGGAACAGGCTCAGGCTGGCGCTAATGGATGCGGCGGAGGTGTCGAGATCCTGCTGCATGGCGGCAAATGCCGGCAGGTACATATCGGTGGCCAGAAAGCCCAGCACGCTCAGGCCGGCCAGCCAGACTAAAAATCCTTTCCCAGGTTGTGACATAACGTTCTCATTTTTGGAGTACAGGTACGATGCCGCAGAGTGTAGGGAGTGCATTGTGGCTTGTGAAACGCTAATATTTGTCACATGCATTCAAAAATTTTGCAGGCAGAAAATGTGGTCTGAATACTCTCTGGAAGTGGTTGATGCCGTCGCCCGGAACGGCAGCTTTAGCGCGGCGGCGCAGGAGCTCCATCGGGTGCCTTCCGCCGTCAGCTATACCGTGCGTCAGCTCGAAGAGTGGCTGGCCGTCCCGTTGTTTGAGCGCCGTCATCGTGATGTGGAGCTGACCCCCGCCGGGGTCTGGTTTTTACAGGAAGGGCGCTCTGTTATCAAAAAAATGCAGATCACCCGCCAGCAGTGCCAGCAAATTGCCAACGGCTGGCGCGGGCAGTTGTCGATCGCGGTGGACGATATCGTGAAACCCGCGCGGATGCGCCAGATGATCGTGGATTTCTATCGCCATTTTCCCGACGTCGAGCTGATCGTTTTTCAGGAAGTGTTCAATGGCGTATGGGATGCGCTGGCCGACGGCCGCGTGGAGCTGGCGATTGGCGCAACGCGCTCTATTCCGGTCGGGGGCCGCTATGCGTTCCGCGATATGGGGATGCTGAGCTGGGACTGCGTGGTGGCGAGCGATCACCCGCTGGCGAAGATGGCGGGGCCGCTGAGCGACGATGTCCTGCGCAACTGGCCGTCGCTGGTGCGGGAAGATACCTCGCGTTCGTTGCCCAAACGGACAACGTGGCTGCTGGATAACCAGAAGAGGGTGGTGGTCCCCGACTGGGAATCGTCGGCAACCTGTCTGTCGGCAGGACTCTGCGTCGGCATGGTGCCAAGCCATTTCGCCCGGCCATGGGTGGATCGCGGCGAGTGGACCGCGCTGGCGCTGGAAAATCCGTTTCCGGATGCGGCCTGCTGTCTGACCTGGCAGCAGAATGATGCTTCGCCGGCGTTAAACTGGATGCTGGACTACCTGGGGGACAGCGACACGCTGAATCGGGAGTGGCTGCGGGCGCCGGAGTGATCCGCGCCCGCCAGTGCTTTAGCGACGATAGTCGACAAACGGGCCATCCGCCACCGAGCGGCGTTCGACCAGCCGAGGGTGCACTTCAATAGACTGCGACTCTTCGCGCTTGTTGACGATACGATCCAACAGCATATTGAACGCGGCTTCGCCCAGCGAATCTTTCGGCTGATGAATGGTGGTTAACGCCGGGCTGAAATAGCGGGCGTTGCGCACATTATCATAACCGATCAGCGAAATGTCCTGCGGCACGCGCAGCCCCATTTCATCCGCGGCGCAGATAGCGCCCATCGCCATAATGTCGCCGCCGCAGAAGACCGCCGTTGGACGGTGTTGTTGGCTCAGGATCTGCTGCATGGCGCGGTAGCCGGACTCCGGCTCGAAGTCGCCCTGTACAATCCAGTTTTCCGGCACGCTGATATGCGCCTCTTTCATCGCCTGCATGAAGCCGGCCAGTCGCCCCGCGCCGGTGTTGCGCTCCAGCGGGCCCGGGATCACGCCGATTTCGCGGTGACCGCGTTCAATCAGGTAACGTCCGGCGATATACCCGCCCTGGAAGGCGTTATCGATTACCGCATCGGTAAAGTCAGCTTTTGCTTCGCCCCAGTCCATCACCACCATCGGAATATGGCGATACTCTTCCAGCATGCTCAGGACGGAGTCCGGGTATTCGGAACACATCACCAGCAGACCGTCGACGCGTTTTTGCGCCATCATCGACAGATAGGCCCGCTGTTTTTCCGGGTCGTTCCAGGCGTTGCCGAGAATCAGGGTATAGCCCTTCTGGAAGCAGCTCTTTTCAACGGACTCAATGATTTCAGCGAAATAGGCGGCTTCGCTACTGGTCGCCAGCAGGCCAATCGATTTTGTATGATTGACTTTCAGGCTGCGGGCCACGGCGCTCGGCGAGTAGTGCAGCTCTTTAATCGCCGCCCATACCGCATTGCGCGTCTCTTCGGCAACGAAACGGGTTTTGTTAATTACATGTGATACAGTTGTAGTGGAAACGTTTGCGCGCTTCGCTACATCTTTAATAGTTGCCATTACATCTCACTCCATGCCTTGACCTGATCGCCTGATCATCGATACGTAAACGTTTGCCTACACACACCCTGAATACAATTTTCAACATTGCATCACGTCGGGAAAACGACACAGAACGACAGGAAGGGGTCAATGGCCGATACGCTTTTAAATTAGCGTGGGATTTTGTCCGATCTTGGGGCAAAGTGGAAGAGCAAAAATGTGCATCGCCCTAAATCCCGGAAGATTTTTGCGATTTTTTGTGCAAAAATGAGCAAGCTCACTTTTGGTGTGGGGATAACAAGAGGGAAAAATGATGGATACCAATTTAAAGTTTTCGCTGATCACCACGATTATTGCCCTCGGCGTGATCGTCGCATTCAGCCTGACCGCCATACTGCACTAATGTTCCGATGAGGGAGGAGCGCGGCCTCCTCCCCGTATCCCGCCATTATTATCAATTCTGCAAAAATCTTTTGTCATTTCGTTCACTTTTGTTTTTTTGTGATTGATGTCATGCTTTTGGCTTCTGATGTTACGCCGTCCTCCCTGACGGTCTGATGGAGTCATTGAATGAAAATCAACTTTCCTTTACTCGCGCTGGCGATCGGCGCCTTTGGCATCGGGACCACCGAGTTCTCCCCGATGGGATTGCTGCCGGTGATTGCCAAGGGCGTGGACGTCTCGATACCGGTAGCGGGAATGCTGATCAGTGCGTATGCCATCGGCGTCATGGTCGGCGCGCCGCTGATGACCCTGCTGCTGTCCCATCGCGCCCGACGCAATGCGCTGATTTTTCTGATGGGGATCTTCACCGTCGGCAACCTGCTGTCATCCATGGCGCCGGATTACACCACGCTGCTGCTGTCGCGCATTATTACCAGCCTCAACCACGGCGCCTTTTTTGGCCTGGGGTCGGTGGTGGCGGCCAGCGTGGTACCCAAGCACAAGCAGGCCAGCGCGGTGGCCACCATGTTTATGGGCCTCACCATCGCTAATATCGGCGGCGTGCCTGCCGCGACCTGGCTTGGAGAAACCATCGGCTGGCGGATGTCCTTCCTCGCCACCGCGGGGTTAGGCCTGCTGGCGATGGTGAGCCTGTGGTTCTCCCTGCCGAAGGGCAGCGCGGGCGAACGGCCGGATGTCAAACAAGAGCTTTCGGTCCTGTTACGGCCGCAGGTTCTTTCTGCCTTACTGACCACCGTGCTGGGCGCCGGGGCGATGTTTACGCTGTATACCTACATTTCGCCGGTACTGAATTCGCTGACCCATGCTTCATCGCTGTTTATCACCGCGATGCTGGTGCTGATTGGAGTTGGTTTTTCGCTGGGCAACTATCTGGGCGGCAAATTCGCCGACCGGTCGGTCTCCCGCACGCTGAAAGGCTTTCTGCTGCTGCTGATGGCGATCATGCTGGCGATACCGCTGCTGGCGCAATCCCAGGCGGGTGCGGCCATCAGTATGATCGTCTGGGGCGCAGCCACCTTTGCGGTAGTGCCGCCGCTGCAGATGCGAGTGATGCGCGTGGCGCATGAGGCGCCGGGTCTCTCTTCTTCGGTGAATATCGGGGCGTTCAACCTGGGCAACGCGCTGGGCGCCGCCGCCGGCGGGGCGGTGATCTCCGGCGGACTGGGATATGCGTTTGTGCCGGTAATGGGCGCGATTATTGCCGGTCTGGCGTTGCTGCTGGTCTGGTTTAGCGGACGAGCGCAGCCGGAGGAGGCCTTTGCCAGCCAGTCATAAACGGTTGGGAAGGGTGTAAAAAAAACCGCAGCAGGGGTCACTCTGCTGCGGTTTGTCGTTTATGCGGCCAGGTTAGCGGCAACAAACTTCCAGTTAACCAGCGCCCAGAAGTGGTCCAGATAGCTTGGACGGGCGTTGCGGTAGTCGATGTAGTAAGCATGTTCCCAGACGTCAACGGTCAGCAGCGGCTTCGCGTCGGTGGTCAGCGGGGTACCCGCGTTGCTGGTGGAGACGATAGCCAGGCTGCCGTCGGCATTTTTAACCAGCCAGGTCCAGCCAGCGCCAAAGTTTTTCGCCGCGGCGTCGGTAAATTTGGCCTTAAACTCTGCGAAGCTGCCGAAGGATTTGGCAATCGCGGCCGCCAGCTCGCCTTCCGGTTCGCCGCCGGCGTTCGGCGCCAGGCAGTTCCAGTAGAAGGTGTGGTTCCAGACCTGCGCCGCGTTGTTGAAAACGCCGCCTTCAGAGGTGCGCACGATCTCTTCGAGCGATTGACCTTCGAACGCGGTGCCTTTGATCAGGTTGTTGAGGTTAGTGACATATGCCTGGTGGTGTTTACCGTAGTGGTATTCCAGGGTTTCTGCGGAAATGTGCGGCGCCAGGGCGTCTTTTGCATATGGTAATGCAGGTAATTCAAACGACATTGCTACTCTCCTTATAACTTTTTTGTTTTATCTCACATTGACAAGATGAGGTTTTCACCTGAATCGCGTTCTGACCGCCCGACGCTGTCGCGTCCCGGGCCTGTTATTGTATTGAGAATGTTAACATTTGCCGCAGGCAGTGAAAAGCCTTACAACGATAAAGGCTATTATCGCCGGCGCAACTGCCGAAGGCTTAACCGTTTTCTGCGTAGCGGCGCGTTAAGACGCCCGCAGATGTTGCAAAAATGTATAAGTAAAAGGAGGCTGGGTCTCCAGCCTCTCACCGCGATGGTTAATTTCTCAGCAGGCCATCTTAAGACCCCGTAGCGCAAACGGCTGAATGAAAATAAGCATTTTAAATCAAATAATTAATGACGCTATGCTTTCAGGCAATCGCCGCTATGCCAATAATTCATTGTCTATTTTGATATTTGTATGACAAATATAGCCGCCGGCAGTAATTTCCACAGGATGGCTACGATGGCAAAAACAGATGAAGTGGTAAGCCCGAAAATGATCCCGGTCGTGCAGGGGATCGTTGACTGGATCGAAGCACATATTTTTGACACCCTGCCGGTAAGCGCGATAGCGAAAAAGTCCGGCTACTCGCACTGGTATTTCCAGCGGCAATTCGCCATGGTGACCGGCTGCACGCTGGCGAGCTACGTCAGCCGCCGGAAGATGACCATCGCGACAATCTACTTAACGCAGACCGAGGCCTCCATGCAGAGTATTTCCCAACGTCTGGGGTACGACGGGCAGGCGGCGTTCTGCCGCACCTTTCACCGTCACTTTGGCATGTCGCCCACCCGCTATCGTCGGGAAGCGCCAGTCACAGAGGCGAATATGCAGTTTCCCCTGACGGTGGGGGCGGAGAACGCGCAGGTGAAGAGGGCTGCCGCCGTAGCGGCAGACCGGGATCAACGAATGGTTTTCGGGGTCATGACGCGACGGGCGCCGACGTAATGGCGTACCCAGTAATCTTCGCTCAGGGAGGTGATTTGAATATCGCGCCCCGTGCGCGGGGACTGAATGAATTTCCCGTTGCCGACGTAAACGCCAACGTGGTCGGCAGTGCCGCGTCCGCGGGTGCGGAAGAAGACCAGGTCGCCGCTCTGCAGTTCGTCACGATCGACCGGACGCGCATCGCGCAGGTGGTACATTTCATTGGCGGTACGCGGGATATGAATCTTGACCAGGTCTTTGTAGGCGTAATAGACCAGCCCGCTGCAGTCGAACCCGGTGCGCGGCGAGGTGCCGCCCCAGCGATACGGTTTACCCAGCTGGCCCATCAGTTTGTTCATGGCGGTACTCTGCGCTTTTTGCACCCGGACTTTATGCGCGTCGGCGATCGTCAGATTCGCTTCGCTGGCCTCGGGTTTACAGCGTTTTTTATAGCCCTTACGCACCACGCATTTGCTTTTGACGCTGTTCAGCGCCAGGGCCGGCTCGGCGCTGGCGGCCACCGTTTTTGCGCACTGCTTTTTATACCCTTTACGCAGCACGCATTTTTTCGTGGCGCCGGCGGACTGACGATGAAGCGCGGTTTGGCTTGCTGCGGTAGAGCGGGTAGGGAGCCGGGTGCTCGAGGATTTTTTACTGGTGGTTTTAGCGGTGGTTTTACTTTTTTGACTGGTTGCTTTTTTCTTGCGCTCTGAGCCGCTTTTCGCGGGCAACGCCTTTGGCGAGGCGGAGGCGTGCGTATGCCCTGAAGCCTGAGCCAGTGGCGTGAATGAGATAGATGTGAACAGTAATGCACAGAGCGATATCGCGATTTTGTTTAGCCGCGCCACTGAGCAATCCCCTGATTAATTACAGACATGTACAAATGCCTGACGATGAATGACAAACCGGAACGATTCTAAAGCATAAAAACCCGGAAAGTTAATATTCTTTTGTATCAAAAATGTCGATTGGTTAACGATTGCAAGAAAACGCGTCAGACATTGACCGCCTCGCACAGAAAATGCGCAACGCGCGCCTGCCCGCGACGGCAAAATGATATTTTTAAGGCAACTTCGCGCAACAGAAGATAAAATATGAATAGTGAAAAAAATGTTATTATCGGTCCTGCCCTCGGGACGCTACAATGACAAGTTACTGCCGTAGAAAGAAGTTTAAGGAAGCACGACAATGAGCTCGACTTTAGAAAAGATCCAACGCCAAATCGCTGAAAACCCGATCCTGCTGTACATGAAAGGTTCGCCGAAGCTGCCAAGCTGCGGTTTCTCCGCTCAGGCCGTTCAGGCGCTGTCCGCCTGTGGTGAACGTTTTGCTTACGTTGATATCCTGCAGAACCCGGATATCCGCGCCGAGCTGCCAAAATATGCCAACTGGCCGACCTTCCCGCAGCTGTGGGTGGACGGTGAACTGGTGGGCGGCTGCGATATCGTCATCGAGATGTACCAGCGCGGTGAACTGCAGCAGCTGATCAAAGAGACAGCGGCGAAATACCACACTGACGAGCCGAAAGCGGAATAATTCCCGCGGTCAGTAAAAAAGCGACTTCCTGGAAGTCGCTTTTTTTATCACTCCGGCGTCGCCACCGGCAGCGGCCAGCCGCCCAGACGCTTCCAGCGGTTCACTATCTCGCAAAACAGCTGTGCCGTCTGCTCGGTATCGTAGAGGGCGGAGTGGGCCTGCGCGCCGTCGAACGGCATACCCGCGGCAATACAGGCTTTCGACAACACCGTCTGGCCCAAAGCCAGCCCGCTCAGCGCGGCGGTGTCAAAGGTGACAAACGGATGGAACGGGTTGCGTTTAAGCCCCGCCCGTTCGGCGGCGGTCATGGTGAAGCTGTGGTCAAATGTGGCGTTGTGCGCCACCATGATAGCCCGACTGCAGTCGCTCTCTTTCATCCCTTTGCGTACCATTTTGAAGATGGCATGCAGTGCGTCGTATTCGCTCACGGCGCCGCGCTCTGGATCGTGCGGGTTAATCCCGTTAAAGGCCAGCGCTTCGGGCTGAAGATTGGCGCCCTCGAAAGGTTCAACATGGAAATGCAGCGTTTCATCGGGCATCAGCCAGCCTTGCTCATCCATCTTCAACGTAATGGCGGCGATCTCCAGCAGGGCGTCGGTTTTGGCATTAAATCCTGCGGTTTCAACATCAATCACCACTGGATAAAAACCGCGGAAACGGTCGCACAGACCATTCAGTTGAGCGTTCTCGGACATCAGATTCTCTTAGCTGGAAAAAAGTAGCGCGCATTATGGCAAATTTTGCCACGGCTTGCAGCAGGCAGGGGTGAAAACAACGGGCGCCGCAGCGCCCGGGCGAACGAGGATAATGAAGTCGCTATGGTCGGGGGGGTTAGTTGCCCAGCCCTTTGCCGGCGTCTTTCTCTTCAATCAGCTCGATTTTGTAACCGTCAGGATCTTCCACGAAGGCGATAACGGTGCTGCCACCTTTTACCGGCCCGGCTTCGCGGGTAACGTTGCCCCCGTTCTGGCGGATCCGTTCGCAGGCTTCGGCGGCGTTGTCGACGCTCAGCGCGATGTGACCGTAGGCAGTGCCCAGCTCATAGCTGTCCACGCCCCAGTTGTAGGTCAGTTCGATCACCGCGGTATCGCTCTCTTCGCCGTAGCCGACGAAGGCGAGGGAGTATTTGTACTCCGGGTTTTCGCTGGTGCGCAGCAGCTTCATGCCCAACACATTGGTATAGAAGTCGATAGAACGTTGCAGGTCGCCAACGCGCAGCATGGTGTGGAGTAAGCGCATAATGTCCCCTATGCAGTTTATTTGATAGATCAGAGCCTTGAGTATAGCGGCGATACGTCGCCGCTATCAATGGAGGGATTACAGCGTAGGATAATCGGTGTAGCCTTCCGCGCCGCCGCCGTAGAAGGACTCCGGGCGCTGCGGGTTGAGCGCCGCTTTTTTCTGCAGGCGGGCAACCAGATCCGGGTTGGCGATGTAATCGCGGCCAAAGGCCACGGCATCAATCAGCCCTTTGCTGATCAGGTCGTTGGCTTTTTCAACGGTGTAGGCGCCAGCGCCAATGATCACGCCCGGGAAGCGGTCGCGAACTTTCTGACGGAAGGCTTCGCTGTACGGCTTGCCGCCCGCCCAGTCCGGCTCGGACATGTGCAGATAGGCGATACCGCGTTTCGCCAGCTCGCTAATCAGATACAGCGCGTCTTCTTCTTCGTTCGGGCCATTATCCACATTCTGGAAGCTGCCAATCGGCGACACGCGGATGCCAATCCGGTCGGCGCTCCACTCTTTGCTCACGGCGTCAACCACCTCCAGTACCAGACGGGCGCGGTTTTCCACGCTGCCGCCATACTGGTCGGTACGCTGGTTCGCCGACGGCGAGAGGAACTGGTGCAGCAGATAGCCGTGGGCCGAGTGCAGTTCAACCAGATCGAAACCGGCGTCACGGGCATTGCCCACCGCCTGACGGAAATCATCGACGATCCCCGGGATCTCTTCGGTTTCCAGAGCGCGAGGCATCGAGGTATCGGCGCGGATGGCGTGGCCGTTTTCGTCGCGCAGCGAGGTGCGGGTGCCGGCGCTCAGCGCAGACGGCGCTACCGGGGCGGCGCCGCCGGGCTGCAGGCTGCTATGGGAAATTCGCCCGGTATGCCACAGCTGCACGGCGATATGGCCGTTTTCCGCGTGAACGCCGGCGGTGATTTTCTGCCAGGCGGCAATCTGCTCCGGGCTGTGCAGGCCTGGCGCGCCGGCATAGCCTTTGGCCTGGGCGGAAATCTGCGTCGCTTCGCTGATGATTAGCCCGGAGCTGGCGCGCTGACGGTAATATTCGCCCATCAGCGGGGTAGGGATATCGCCCGGCTCGATGCTGCGCAGACGCGTCAGAGGAGCCATAAATACGCGATTAGGGACGGTGACGGCACCGACTTTCAACGGGGTGAATAATTTTGATTCCGACATAATGACTCCTGAGTAGACCGGTCGTCTAGGAACTGATGAAATAAAAACGCCTGTTAAACAGCAGGCGCCGCAATAATCTGTTTCGCGTGGGCAAGGGCGCTCTCCAGCGGCGTTGCGCTACGCGTTATTTTGGCCTGCAGGTTGGCGCCGAGCCACAGGGAATAAAGCACCTGCGACAGGGTCATGGCCTCGCCGTCAAATGTCAGACTGCCTTCCTGACGTCCTTTCTCCAGCGCGTCGCCCAGCAGGGCGATGATCTGGCTGGCGCCGTGGTTCATGGCGGTGCGCATGTCTTCCGACAGATCGCAGACCTCTGCCGACAGCTTGACGGTAAGACACCCGCTAATAATTCCCTGCTGGTAAAACTGATTCAGCGTGTGCTGATAGTAGGCCAGCAGCCGATCGCGATAGTTGCCGTCGCCATGGGCGAAATGCTCGACCAGGCGCTGCAGATATCCGGCGAAATGGTTTTCCAGCAAGGCGACGCCGAAGGCTTCTTTAGAGCGGAAGTAATGATAGAAAGAGCCCTTGGGCACTTCCGCCGTCTTCAGGAGTTCGCTCAAGCCCATGCCGGTAAAGCCGCGATGCATGCAAAGCCGCTCGCCGGTGGCCAGAATATGTTCTCGGGTATCACAATCGCTGTGTCTGTTCATGGAGCACACTGTAGTAGACCGATTGGTCTAATGCAAGACCCGGCGCAAAAATGTTAGCTGGCGCAGCACGTAGTGAACAAAATTTGCGTCAGCGCGGGGAAACGTCTTCAATGAAAGGAGATGAGGGGACAGGAGGCGTGTGGTGGCAGAGCAGTTAGAGTTTTTCCCGGTGCAGAGCCCGTGCCGGGGAATTTGTCAGACCGATGAGCGCGGCTACTGTCGCGGCTGTTTCCGTAGCCGTGAGGAACGTTTTAACTGGCAAACGATGAGCGATGCGCAGAAACAGGAGGTATTGCGTCTGTGCCGTCAACGCCTGCTGCGCAAAATCCGCGCAAACAGGCCAGAGGCGGCGGAAGAACCGCAGCAACCCTCACTGTTTTAAGCCAAAAATTACGTATACTCAGAGCACTTTTTTATTGAGGAAGCGGTTATGGTTCAGCGTATTGCTATGGCTCCCCAGGGGCCGGAATTTTCGCGTTTTGTGATGGGCTACTGGCGTCTGATGGACTGGAAAATGTCGCCAGGCGAGCTGGTCAGCTTTATCGAACAGCATCTTGATTTAGGTATTACCACCGTCGATCACGCCGATATCTATGGCGATTACCAGTGTGAATCCGCCTTTGGTGAAGCCCTGAAGCTGGCGCCGCATCTGCGTAGCCGAATGGAAATTGTCAGCAAATGCGGCATTGCCACCCGGGCGCGCGCTGAAAACACCATCGGTCACTACATTACCGACCGGGACCACATCGTGCTCAGCGCTGAGCAATCGCTGAGTAATCTGGCGACGGACCATCTCGATCTGCTGCTGATCCACCGGCCGGATCCGCTGATGGACGCCGATGAGGTGGCTGAAGCCTTCCTCGCGCTGCATCACAGCGGCAAAGTACGTCATTTCGGCGTCTCGAACTTTACCCCTGCCCAGTTCACCCTTCTGCAGTCGCGCCTGCCGTTTACGCTTGCTACCAACCAGGTGGAGATCTCGCCGGTGCATCAGCCGTTGCTGCTCGACGGCACCCTCGATCAGCTGCAGCAGCTGCGTATTCGCCCGATGGCCTGGTCCTGCCTCGGCGGCGGCCGCCTGTTTAATGAAGAGGGCTTTCAGCCGCTGCGCGACGAGCTGGCCCAGGTGGCCCACGAGCTTAACGCCGACAGCATCGAGCAGGTGGTTTATGCCTGGGTGCTGCGCCTGCCATCGCAACCGCTGCCGATTATCGGCTCGGGCAAAATTGAGCGCGTGCGCTCGGCGATTGTGGCTGAAAAACTGAGTATGACCCGTCAGCAGTGGTTCCGTATCCGCAAAGCCGCGCTCGGTTACGACGTGCCATAACAGGCATTTCGCCTCCGGAAACCTGTTCCTGGTTTACACTTAACAGGGAGACAGCCATCCGGAGGTGTTATGCAACGATGTATTCTCGCTATCCTTTCCCTCGCATTTTGCGCTGGCGCGCAGGCCGTCAGTGAAGATGTGCAACTTAATCTCGTGACCAGCCAGGGCGTTGGTCAATCCATCGGCAGTGTAAAAATCACCGAAACCGACCGCGGACTCGAATTTGCTCCCGATCTGCGAGCGTTGCCGCAGGGCAAGCACGGCTTTCATATCCATGCAGAAGGCAGCTGCCAGCCGGCGATGAAAGAGGGCAAAGCCGTGGCCGCCGGAGCGGCGGGCGGACATTACGATCCGCAACATACCGGTAAACATGAAGGGCCGCTGGGCACCGGACATCTTGGCGATTTGCCCCTGCTGGTGGTCAACGACGCGGGCGTGGCTGACCAGCCGATTATCGCTCCGCGCCTGAAAACGCTGGCGGAAGTGAAAGGCAAAGCGCTGATGGTTCATGTCGGCGGCGATAATATGGCCGACAGTCCGCAGCCGCTGGGCGGCGGCGGCGAACGGTTTGCCTGCGGGGTGATTAAGTAATCTTTTCGCCAATCGTTCCGGCGACCGGAGCCTGTTCCAGCTGCGATAGCGCGCAATACAGTCGCCAGATCGCGGCGGCCAGCTCCCGGGCCGCCGGCTGATGATGGTGGTTCAGAACCTCGCAGATCCGCAGCAGCTCCTGCAGCGTGGTGGCCAGCGGCCGCTGCTGCACGCCGCGCTCGCTCATCACATCGCGCAGCAGGTTGATACACAGATCGCGCACCTGGGCGAGCGGATCGGAGCGGGTTTCCCACTCACGAAGCTGCCAGACCACGTGGGAGCAGTTCAGTAAGACCACTCCCCAGCGCAGTAGCCAGCGGCGGGCCAGCGCATCCTGGCTCTGACTAAGCTGGCTGACGTGGTGATATACCAGCGATTCAAATTCGTGCTCGCTGTGCTGGGGGCGGCGGCTGAGCTGATCGACAAAGTGACGCCGTAACGCTCTGATGTGCCGTCGCCCTTTGCGGGCGTCCGAGCCGGGACTGAGCACCGCAAAAGCCAGCCACGCAAAGCCCACGCCGACAATCTTGCTTAAATTGTCATTGAAAAAGGCCGCATAGTCGTACACCGGTGGGTTGGTGACGGAGATAAACGAGCCCATAAAGACGATAAGCTGCCCCCACAGGCCGGCAAATTTTGGCCACTGCAGCTTGAGTAACTGCATGGTGGTCAGCAACGGGAACAGAAACAGCAGGAACTGCCACAGGTCGGTGATCTGCACCATCAGGCCAAATTTCACCACAAAACTGAACACCGACAGCAGGACCAGGGTCTGCATCAGCAGGGTCAGCGAGCGAAACGGCGAGGCCGACACCGAGTAGAGTACGCAGCAGATGGAGGCCAGGGTCAGGGCCGCCGCGCAGCTGGTCCACTGGGTACTGATCCCCCACGCGCCTATCGCCACCAGGGCGCAAAAGGTACGAATGCCGTTGAGCAGGGCTTCCGCCTGGTCCGTGTGGCGGGTCAGCGCGGGTGCGGAAGGAACATTGAACTCGGCGATCGCCGAGGCATTTTCAACCCGGCGGATCCAGCGGCTGCTTTCCAAATAAATGCGACAGAAATAGCGTAACCGCGCCCAGAAGGCGAGGTGGCGGTAATCCGCGCCCGGCGGCGGCGCCAGCGGCGCCAGAATGCGGGCGACGTGATAGCTGTCAGCATTGGCGGTGGCGAGCTCCGCAAGCAACGACTCCAGCACCTGGCGGGTATTGGCCGGGGCGTCAGGCCAGTTCAGCAGCATACGCCGCAGGCTGGAAATGACGCTGGTCATTCGGAGCTGTTGGTGCAGCAGGTAGTTCAGCAGGGGATTCTGCCGACGGAAGCGGTAGTGGCTCCAGAAGGCCTGGATGCGCAGCAGGTTCATGGTCAGGATCTGGCCAATTACGCTTTCATGGGCGGTGCGGATAGCATCCGTCGTTTCCGGTACCCACAGCAGACTGGCGTGCTCCAGCAGGCGGGCGTGCATGGTTTTCAGCGCCGTCAGCAGGTTGCTGCCATCGGAGGTGCTGGGCAGGATCATCATCATCAACCCGCCGCACAGGATCCCGACGATGACTTCGCAGACGCGCGACTGGGCAATCACCCATAGCTCGTAGCTGTCGCTGATATTAATCACCGGAAAGGCGATGATGGCGCAGGTATAGCCCGCCAGCTGAAAGGCGTAGGCCACGTTGTTGGTGAACAGGGCGCAGGCCCAGGTGCAGAGCGCCAGCCAGCCGGAGATACTGAACAGGAACAGCCAGGGATCGTTGAGCGTATGGCCCGCCAGCAGCAGGGCGGCGCAGGCGCCGAGCAGGCTGCCGGCAATGCGGCCAAAACTTTTACTGATCACCCCGCCGACGGTGGGAAAGCTGACCACCGCCGCGGAGGTCATCGCCCAGTAGGGCTCATCCAGATCCAGCGCGTAGGCGATGCTCAGCGCAAGACACATGGCGATGCCGTTACGCAGCGCGTATCGCCACTGCGGTCGGGTGGCTTTAACCCAGGGCAGCGTGCGCCATGACAGGGTCTGCAGATTCATCACTGTCCGCCGATCGAGACGGTGCAGGTGGTGCCGGAGACCAGAGTGACATCGGCCGGCAAGCTATCAAAGGCAATCCGCACCGGGACGCGCTGGGCGAGGCGGACCCAGGGGATATTCGGTTTGATATTGGCCACCAGCCCGGTTCCCTGTTCCACGCTCTGGTCGACAATCGCGCGACCGATGCTGGCGACATGCCCCTGCAGCGTCTGCTGATTGCTGTAGAGAATGATTTGCGCCGGATCGCCGATGCGAATATGGCGCAGTTTGGTCTCTTCAAAATAGCCCAGCACATAGAACGAATGGCTGTCCACCAGGGCAAAGACCGGATGGCCGGTGGTGGCGTAATCGCCGACCCGGGTGGAGAGGTTAGTCACCCAGCCGTCCACCGGCGCTTTGACTACCGTCTGGTTGAGCTGCCACTGCGCATGCTTCAGCGCCGCCTCGGTGACACCGACTCCCGCTCTGGCGGCCGCCAGGGTGGTGGTGGCGGTATTCAGGGCGGTATTGGCGTTTTCAAGGTCTTCAGCCGAGATGGCATTCTGCGACAGGTTTCTGCGACGGCGGGCCTCGCTGGCGGCTTTGCTTTGCTCTGCCTGCGCTTTCGCCACCTCAGCTTGCGCTTTCGCCAGCTGCGCCTGGGCGTTCAGCACCGCAATGCGGTAGGGGGTGTCGTCGATGGTAAACAAGACTTCACCGGCCTTGACCCGCTGGTTATCGGCCACGTTAAGCTGCAGAATACTGCCGGAGACCTGAGGGGTGATCCCGACCTGCTCGGCGCGCACTTTCCCGTCGCGGGTCCAGGGGGACTGAGTGTAGAAATTCCATAACAACCACGCGGCAACCAGTGCGATGGCCGCCACCAACAGCGTTGACAAATATTTTAATTTTTTCATAGCAGGTAGATCACCAGGCAATCAATAACAGCAGGGCCAGACAGACCGAGAGCGCGAACAGGGAGAGATCCATCAGCAGGGGATGCCAGATGTCGCCCGCATACATCCAGTCACGCAGCTGGCGATGTAAAAACAGCCAGATAAAGAAGCCCAGCAAGACGGCTTTGAACAACGGAGGGAAATAGACGGATGCGCCGAACATCAGGTCCTGCAGCGGCAATCCGGATGAATTAAGACTCAGTTTCACAAGCAAAAATCCTTTGCCATAACAGGGATAACCTCAGGAAGTGCTACTCTTTAACAGTGTAAATCATTGTTTTGGTTTTTGTTGAATCAAGTAATTCATTTGTTTTGATTATTCAAATGCTGCACACTATTCTAAAATCAGTATAATAACTTAGCAAGCTAATTATAAGGAGATGAAATTGGAATCGCCACTTGGTTCTGATCTGGCACGTTTAGTTCGCGTCTGGCGCGCGCTAATCGACCATCGCCTGAAACCTCTGGAGTTAACGCAGACCCACTGGGTCACGCTGCATAACATCCACCAGCTGCCGCCTGAGCAGTCGCAGATCCAGCTGGCGAAAGCCATCGGTATTGAACAACCGTCGCTGGTGCGTACGCTCGATCAGCTGGAGGAGAAAGGGCTTATTTCTCGCCAGACCTGCGCAAGCGATCGGCGGGCCAAACGCATCAAGCTGACTGAAAAAGCCGAACCGCTGATCAATGAGATGGAAGAGGTGATAGGCAAGACCCGCGATGAAATCCTCACGGGGGTCTCGAAGCAGGAAGTGGAGACGTTGCTCCACTTAATTCGTAAACTTGAACAAAATATCCTCGATCTCCAGGCAAAAGATTAATCCTTTTGCGGCCCGGGCTATCCCGGGCCTTTTTTTACCCGCCCTGGCGTCGCCAGATCACCACCCGGTTACGTCCGCTGTTTTTTGCTTCATACATGGCTTCGTCCGCACGCTGAACGCACTCCTCCGCCGTCACACTTCTGTCATGGGTGGTATACACCCCCATGCTGATGGTCATCCGCTCTGGCAGAGCGGTCTGCTCGGCGCTGACCGCCAGACGGATGCGCTCGGCGATCGCCTGCGCCTCGTTCTCTGAGGTGTTGACCAGCAGCAGGGCAAACTCCTCACCGCCGATGCGGGCGGCGACATCATCCTTGCGCGAATGGCTGTCCAGCACCGAGGCGGCAAATTGGATCACCTTGTCGCCGGCGATGTGGCCGTAGTTATCGTTGATGCGTTTGAAATGGTCGAGGTCGCTGATAATCACCGACAGCGGATGCTGGGCCTTCACCTTCGCCAGCTGCTGGTTTAGGCTGTCATAGAAGAAGCTGCGGTTATAGAGGCGGGTCAGTGGGTCGCGGATCGAATTCTGGTAGGAGTTGACATACTTGTGGTTAGACTCCCGATAGAGGATAAAGACGTCGACCAGCAGCACCAGGATCAGGAACAGGGTGCACAGCGTTTCAAAAAAACGCGCCTGATACCAGGCCTGATCGAGTTCCCCAACGGTAGAGAGCAGCCGGAAGAGGGTGAACAAATATGCGCTGCAAAAAAAAGCGCCGCTATACCAGAAAATATTGCGCAGTTTACTCAAGCAAATTATTAATATTAGCGTGATAAACCAGACGGCCATCAGCAGCCAGCTGATAATACTTTTCCACAGCGGGGTGAAAGTATGATTCAGGTCGTCGATAAAATTGATGCTCAGTTTCGGCGAGTGGCTGGAGTACAGCCATGATAAAAAAATAATGGTTAATACAAGAACAATACATGCCGCGAAAGTCATTACATGGGCTTTCCAGGAATGCATGATGCGCCGGCGGAAATAATACAAAATAATTGATGACATGAATAAGACGGCCATCATTATATTGCGAAAGAAATAATATATGACGGCGTCATTTTGTTTCACCACCGGCGAGGGATTACAGCTGAGCCAGTCCGGATAGCTGCTGAGCGTGCCCAGCATCAGCAACGCCGAACAGGCAAAGCCGAAAGCGACAGGGGTCAGATACAGGCGACGCTTGCTGCTCCAGTATTTCATGCCCATAAAACAGGCAATAGTGATATGAAACACCATCAGAAAACTGGTCAGCAGAGGAAATAGTGTAGATGAAGTGCTGTTGAATCTGGTGTGAAAAAAGTCCGTCAACCCGGTCATGCCGACCCCGGCCAGTAAACAAATACAAATATAAACGATAAGACGTTTAACGATATGATTCATGTGTTTGGGCATAGACAATATTCCACAGGGAAAAGCAAGGGTAACGATATTGCGTCGACATTAAAAGAGTAATGTGCAGAAGAGTAGTCGGGGATGACTGATAAAATATTGCGCAGGCGCAATGATTAATGCAATTCAAAAATTAAGATGTCTGAATGCTAATGCGTAGCTATTAGGGTGTAATAAATGCAGAGGAAAAATACGATGCGGCATAACCGGCCGCATCGTCAGAAGGATTATCGAGGAGAGACGGTAACCTGGCTGCCGCTGCCGGCAATCGCCACGCGCTGACCCACGGAGAATGGGGTGCTGCCCTGTTTCTGCACCACCATAATGGTATTGCCGTCATCCTTACGGATTTCCAGTTCCACGCCCTGGGTTTTATTCATCGCACCCTGCACGCCCTGACCGGCTACGCCGCCCGCGACCGCACCTGCCGCTGTGGCCAGAGAGCGTCCGGTACCGCCGCCGATGGTGTTCCCGAGGAACCCACCCAGCACCGCACCGCCAATCGCCCCGATGGCATTGCTGTCGTCGCCGCTCTGGATCTGTACGGCGCGGGTATGCACGATGGTACCGTATGTCACGCTCTGCACCTGTTTGGCTTCAGATGCGGAATACACATCGCCGGACAGGCCGCTGCTGCTCACGCAGCCTGCGAGCGTGAAACCAATCATCGATACAGCCAAAACACGTAAAATCATTTATGAATCTCCTGTTCACCGAAGGTGTTCAATTGAACGTCCATGCGGTTAATTATATGGCATTTAGTCGTCGGCGGGCATAGCTTCTCTCCGGACTATACAAAAAATAATAATTAATGGTGCTTCAACCTTAACTAAACGCCGGTTCTTTACGATGTTCTCTGAATTGTCGCTCTATTGTTAAAAAGTATTATTACAACATAGCATTAGCGTACACTTTATGGTGGAGTGAAGGATATACAAGGGTCATGGAATGAAGGAACAACGTATGAGATCGGGTCGCTTTATTGGCGTTATGTCTGGTACCAGCCTTGATGGTATCGATGTCGTTTTGGCTGCCATCAATGAAAACATGGTGGCGCAGCAGGCCAGTCTCACCTGGCCCATCCCACACGCGATAAAAGAAGAGATTCTGGCGATTTGCCAGGGCCAGTCATTGACCCTTTCGCAGCTAGGTCGTCTGGACACCCGACTGGGGCGGCTGTTTGCCGATGCCGTGCTGGCGCTGATGCGTCAGGAAAAGCTCAAACCCACCGACGTTATTGCCATCGGCTGCCATGGACAGACCGTATGGCATGAACCCCAGGGCGACGCGCCGCATACGATGCAAATTGGCGATAACAACCAGATCGCCGCCCATACCGGCGTCACCGTGGTGGGGGATTTTCGTCGCCGGGATATGGCGCTTGGCGGGCAAGGGGCGCCGCTGGTGCCGGCATTCCATCATGCGCTGCTGGCGCACCCCGTTGAGCGGCGGATGGTGCTCAATATCGGCGGGATCGCTAATGTATCGCTGCTGGTGCCGGGCCAGCCGGTGCGGGGCTATGATACCGGACCGGGAAATATGTTGCTGGATGCCTGGATCTGGCGCCAGCAGGGCAAACCGTACGATAAGGACGCCCAATGGGCCAGCGAAGGTAAAGTGCTCCTGCCGCTGCTGCAGGATATGCTGAGCGATCCATGGTTTGCCCTGCCGGCGCCGAAAAGCACCGGTCGGGAATATTTCAATTACGGCTGGCTGGAGCAGCATCTGGCTCGTTATCCGGGGCTGCGCGGGCAGGATGTGCAGGCAACGCTCGCAGAATTAACCGCCGTGACCATCAGTGAGCAGGTATTGTTAAGCGGCGGCTGCGAGCGTTTGTTAGTGTGCGGCGGCGGCGCGCGTAACCCATTGTTAATGGCGCGCCTCGCGGCCCTGCTGCCGGGAACCGAAGTCTCCACCACCGATGAGGCGGGGATCAGCGGCGATGATATGGAAGCGCTGGCCTTTGCCTGGCTGGCCTGGCGCACGATCGCCGGCCTGCCGGGTAATCTGCCCTCCGTGACCGGCGCCAGCGAAGCCACGGTGCTGGGCGCCATTTTTCCTGCTAATCCGCCGCAGAATCGGAGTTAACTGAAATCTTAAAGACGACGCGACCGGTAAACTGGACAAGTTAAGCGGAGGGCGGAGTGCCCTCCGTGACCGGGAAAGTCGAAGGCAAACGAATGAAAAAAATTCTTATCGCAGTTGTACCTTTTATGCTGGCGGGCTGTAGCTACTACAACCAGTTTGTCGAGCGGATGCAGACGGACACGCTGGAGTATCAATGCGACCAGAAACCGTTGACGGTCCATCGCAATAACCAACGCCAGCAGGTTAGTTTTATCTATGACAATCAGCAGTTGAATCTGTCTGAGGGGCTGTCGGCTTCCGGCGCGCGCTACACCGACGGCGTCTATGTCTTCTGGTCGAAAGGCGATACCGCCACCGTCTATAAGCGCGACCGCATCGTCCTCGATAACTGCCAGCTGCAGACCGCCAAACGTTGAGATTTCTGTCCGGGGGGCGCACAATAACGCCACCTTTTGACTATATCCTCAATGGCCATGTCTGATAACGACGAACTCCAGCAAATCGCGCACTTGCGCCGTGAATACACCCGTGGCGGTTTGCGTCGCCACGATCTTCCTGCTGAACCTCTGCCGCTGTTTGAGCGCTGGCTGCGTCAGGCCTGCGACGCGAAACTCGCCGACCCAACGGCCATGGTGGTTGCCACCGTCGATGAGCGCGGCCAACCCTATCAGCGCATTGTGCTGCTTAAGCATTACGACGAAAAAGGGCTGGTGTTTTATACCAACCTCGGCAGCCGCAAAGCCCATCAGATAGAAAATAACCCGCAGGTCAGCCTGCTGTTTCCGTGGCATATGCTGGAGCGCCAGGTGATGGTGATCGGCAAAGCGGAACGCCTGTCGACGCTGGAGGTGGTCAAATATTTCCACAGCCGCCCGCGTGACAGCCAGATCGGCGCCTGGGTCTCGCAACAGTCGAGCCGGATCTCTGCCCGCGGTATCCTGGAGAGCAAATTCCTCGAGCTGAAGCAGAAATTCCAGCAGGGTGAAGTGCCGCTGCCGAGTTTCTGGGGCGGATTCCGCGTCAGCATCGAGCAGATGGAGTTCTGGCAGGGGGGCGAACATCGCCTGCACGATCGCTTTTTATACCAGCGCGATAACGGCGCCTGGAAAATCGACCGCCTGGCACCGTAATTGCCGAAATTAGTTATCGAAGCGCTGGCGCTGAAAGGGCCGGCGCTTTATTCTATGTACTTTTCGCATCTGGCGAAAAGTCGTGTACCGGCAGAGGTGCAGTCGTTTATACATGGAGAATTTGATGGCAAGCAGTAACTTGATTAAACAATTGCAAGAGCGGGGGCTGGTAGCCCAGGTGACGGACGAGGAAGCGTTAGCAGAGCGACTGGCGCAAGGCCCGATCGCGCTCTATTGCGGCTTCGATCCTACCGCTGACAGCTTGCATTTGGGGCATCTTGTTCCATTGTTATGCCTGAAACGCTTCCAGCAGGCAGGTCATAAACCTGTGGCGCTGGTGGGCGGCGCTACCGGTCTGATTGGCGACCCAAGCTTTAAAGCCGCTGAGCGTAAGCTTAATACCGAGGATACCGTGCAGGAGTGGGTGGATAAAATCCGCAAACAGGTAGCCCCGTTCCTTGATTTTGACTGCGGCGACAACTCGGCGATCGCGGCGAACAACTATGACTGGTTTGGCAGCATGAACGTGCTGACCTTCCTGCGCGATATTGGTAAACACTTCTCTGTTAACCAGATGATCAACAAAGAAGCGGTGAAGCAGCGCCTGAATCGTGACGATCAGGGCATCTCCTTTACCGAGTTTTCTTACAATCTGCTTCAGGGTTACGACTTCGCCTGCCTGAACAAGCTGCACGGCGTGGCGCTGCAGATTGGCGGCTCCGACCAGTGGGGCAACATTACCTCCGGTATCGATCTGACGCGTCGTCTGCACCAGAACCAGGTGTTTGGCCTCACCGTGCCGCTGATTACCAAAGCGGACGGCACCAAGTTCGGCAAAACCGAGGGCGGCGCCGTGTGGCTGGATCCGAAAAAGACCAGTCCGTATAAATTCTACCAGTTCTGGATCAACACCGCGGATGCTGACGTCTATCGCTTCCTCAAGTTCTTCACCTTTATGGACATCGCAGAGATCAATGCCCTGGAAGAAGAAGATAAAAACAGCGGTAAAGCGCCGCGCGCCCAGTACGTGCTGGCAGAGCAGGTGACGCGTCTGGTGCACGGCGAAGAGGGCCTGGAAGCGGCGAAACGCATTACCGAGAGCCTGTTCAACGGCAACCTGAGCGACCTGAGCGAAGCTGACTTCGAACAGCTGGCTCAGGACGGCGTGCCGATGATCGAGATGGAAAAGGGCGCCGATCTGCTGCAGGCGCTGGTGGATTCCGAGCTGCAGCCGTCCCGCGGCCAGGCGCGTAAAACCGTCGCCTCTAACGCAGTGACCATCAACGGTGAAAAACAGGCCGATCCGGAATATGTTTTTGCCGACAGCGATCGCCTGTTCGGCCGCTACACCTTGCTGCGCCGCGGTAAGAAGAATTACTGCCTGGTCTGCTGGAAATAAAAAAATACTACCAGGGCGTGGGAAACCACGCCCTTTTTCTTTTTAGGGTTGTGGTAAGAAAATGAAGAACATCCTCGCCATTCAGTCTCACGTTGTGTTTGGCCACGCCGGCAACAGTGCCGCCGAGTTCCCGATGCGCCGCCTGGGCGCCAATGTCTGGCCCCTCAATACCGTACAATTCTCCAACCACACGCAGTACGGCAAATGGACCGGCTGTGTGATGCCGCCTTCGCACCTGACGGAGATCGTCCAGGGCATCGCCGCTATCGATAAGCTGCAGACCTGTGATGCGGTACTGAGCGGCTATCTCGGCTCTGCTGAACAGGGCGAGCATATCCTGGGCATCGTGCGTCAGGTAAAAGCGGCCAATCCGGCGGCGAAGTATTTTTGTGACCCGGTGATGGGCCATCCGGAGAAGGGCTGCATCGTCGCCCCTGGCGTGGCGGAGTTCCACGTGCGCTATGCGCTGCCGGCCAGCGATATCATTGCGCCTAATCTGGTGGAGCTGGAGATCCTCTGCGGTCATCCGGTTGCCAGCGTGAGCGAGGCGGTGGCCGCCGCGCGGGAGCTGATTGCCCAGGGGCCGGAGGTGGTGCTGGTTAAGCATCTTTCCCGCGCCGGCATGAGCATGGACCGTTTTGAGATGCTGCTGGTAACCGCAGATGAAGCCTGGCATATCAGCCGGCCGCTGGTGGATTTTGGCCTGCGTCAGCCGGTGGGCGTTGGCGATGTGACCAGCGGTCTGCTGCTGGTGAAACTGCTGCAGGGCGCCAGCCTGCGCGACGCGCTTGAGCACGTCACCGCCGCAGTGTACGAGATCATGTTGACTACCAAAAACATGCAGGAGTATGAACTGCAGGTGGTGGCGGCGCAGGATCGTATTGCTGTGCCGGAGCACTGCTTCAGCGCCACCCGACTGTAACTTTCCGACTCTGCCCGGCAGAGCGCCGGGCAGTCTCTGGTCTCACTTTAAGCCTTCCGCTGCCAGGGCGTCAGCCACTGCCGGACGCGCCGCCACCTGCGCCATCCAGCTGCCGATATGACCACAGGCGGCCATATCCAGTTTAATCGCATAGCCCCAGCGCAGCACCGTGAACAGATAACCATCGGCGATAGTGAAGCGATGGCCGGTGAGCCACTGTTTATCCGCCAGCGAGGCATCCACGTACTGCAGTTTTTTCTCGAGCAACGCGCGCGCAACGGGCTTATAGTCCTCCGGGGTGTCCGGGCGGAACAGCGGCGTAAAGCCTTTATGCAGTTCGGTAGCGACGTAGTTCAGCCATTCCAGGGTCTGGTAACGGGCAACGGAGCCCACGGGCGCCAGAAGATGGCGGTCCGGCACCTGATCGGCGATGTACTGCATAATAGCCACGCCCTCAGTAAGCAGGATGTCATCATCCAGCAGCAGCGCCGGCACCTGACCTTTCGGGTTGATCAGCAGATAATCTTCCCCGTTTTCCAGCTGTTTCCTTGCCAGATCCACGCTCTGCAAAGTGAAATCCAGGCCGCTTTCGCGCAGGGCGATATGTGAGGCGAGGGAACAGGCGCCGGGTTTGTAGAACAGTTTCATGCGTTACTCCTCGTGGCTGCAGTTTTCTGTATGTTAGTCCCGCCAGGGGTAAAAAAAAAGCCGCTAACCTAACGTTAGCGGCTTAAAAATAATTGGTTTTCCCTGCGGCGTCAGGCTGCCGCGGTTTCGCGTGCTTTTACGTCCGCGCTGTCGTCCTGAGTCATTCGGTTCAGCTTCGGCGCGGTCAGCAGCATCAGGGCGGCGATGACCGCGGTGACGATACCGATCTGCAGGAACACGTGGCCATACACTTCCAGCGACACCAGCGGATCGGTGACGTTTTCCGGTACCGCCATCAGGTTGGCGATTTTCCCGGCGATGATTGCCGCACCGGCGGTGGTGAGGAACCAGCTGCCCATAATGAAGCCCATCAGACGCTGGGGAACCAGCTGAGCGACCATTGCCAGGCCGAGGCCGGAGATCATCAGCTCACCGATAGACTGCAGTGCGTAGCTCAGAATCAGCCAGTTAACCGAGACGATACCGGCGTCGCTGGCGAACTTCGCCCCTAAAGGCAGGACGAGGAACGCGCCGGAGCACAGCACCATACCGATAGCGAACTTGTGCGGCATCGGCAGGCGGTCGCCCATCTTGTTATAGATGGCGGCCAGAATAGGGCTACCAATCATGATCCAGAACGGGTTCAGCGCCTGATACTGTTCCGGCTCGAAGGCGAGGCCGAGGATCGAGTGCTCCACGTTGCGGATAGCAAAGAAGTTCAGAGAGGTCGGCATCTGGCTGTACAGTACGAAGAAGACGATCGCTTCTACCATCAGCAGGAAGGCGACGATCATTTTGCGACGCGCGGCGCCTTTCAGGCCCATCGCCTCTTTGGCGAAAATCACCACGATACCCAGCGCGATGACGCCCAGCGCCATGCGTGCGATACCCTGGTTGTGCAGCAGCCAGGTAGCGATAGCGACCAGCACCACCACGCCAGCGATGGTCGCCAGCAGTTTACCCATATGCACCGGGGCAAAGTCCGGTTTTGAACCGTACTGTTTCACCCATTTCTGGCAGAAGGCGAAGTTAATGATGGTGATCACCATCCCCACCACGCTCAGGGCGAAGGCGACGCTCCAGCCGAAACGCGCGGCCAGCTACGGAGTTGCCAGCATCGAGAAGAACGAACCGATGTTGATGGACATGTAGTACATGGTAAATGCACCGTCCAGACGCGGATCGTTTTTGTCATAGCAGGTAGAAAGCAGGGAAGACGGGTTGGCTTTAAACAGGCCGTTACCGACGGCGATAGTCGCCATACCCATATAGACGATAGCGGCGTCATGACCGGACCAGGCGACCAGCGCATAGCCGATGGCCAGCACGATAGCGCCCAGCATAATGACGCGTTTGGTACCCAGCACTTTATCGCCCAGCCAGCCGCCAATGGCGACCAGGCCATAAACCAGCGCGCTAAAGGAGGAGAACAGAGTAATGGAATCCGCTTCCGACATACCCAGCTGTTTTACCAGGTAAACGGCCATGATCCCTTGCAGGCCGTAGTAACCAAAACGCTCCCACAACTCGATCGAGAAAATGAGATAGAACGCGCGTGGTTGTTTGAAAGCGTTCAGACTCACGCTTTCTGCTGGTTTATTGTTTGCAGTAGACACATATACCTCTTTTTTTACATCCCATATTTACTGGGGGGTGTTCGGGGCGCAATCTCGTTGGACCGCCGCCTTTATAGTTATTCTTGGAGGGAAAACGGCAGGTAATGTTCACTATCCTGGCGCATCAGGCAAGGCCTTTGTAATAATCTGTTACACATAATCAGGGCGGTATAATGCGCCGGACATATGAATGTTATCCAGAGTTAAATTTCACCGTTACGTTATCGCTGCTATTTTTATCTTTTTGATTCGCCCATTTTCCCCGGAAAGGCGATATATTCTACTGATTGCGCAATAAAGCAGTGATATGGTCCATTATCCTAAAAATTCATGGCTTATTATCCTGGTAATCTTTGATCAGCCGTTGTATTGCCTGAATTTAATTTCCATTTTAATAACATTCTTTCAACATTAAGTTGCGAGCATGATCGGGATCACAAATGTATAGAAATTTTGTGCCGCTAAAAAATGAATGAGCTGGTTGTTTGTTATATAACCGGATAATTGCCCATGAAAATGCGGTTTATGCGGTGTTAACGGCGGGTTAAATAGCTAAATGCGGACCATAACCCAAAGTTAGGCTATGGTCGTGAGTGAAACGCTCAGGCGTAGACTTTGTCTTTGAATTCGCAAAGGTCTTCAATCAGGCAGGAGCCACAGCGCGGCTTGCGAGCGATACAGGTGTAACGGCCGTGCAGAATAAGCCAGTGATGGCAGTCGACCTTAAACTCGGCGGGAACCACCTTCAGCAGCTTCTCTTCCACCTGTTCGACGTTTTTCCCGGGGGCGAATTGCGTCCGGTTGCAAACGCGGAAGATATGGGTGTCCACGGCGATCGTCGGCCAGCCAAAGGCGGTATTTAGCACCACGTTGGCGGTTTTGCGGCCCACGCCGGGCAACGCCTCCAGCGCCGCTCTGTCCTCCGGTACCTCGCCGTTGTGCTGCTCCAGCAGGATCCGGCAGGTTTTGATGACGTTTTCCGCTTTGCTGTTAAACAGGCCGATGGTTTTGATATAGGATTTCACGCCCTCCACCCCCAGCGCCAGCATCGCCGCAGGCGTATTGGCCACCGGGTAGAGTTTGGCTGTCGCTTTATTGACGCTCACGTCGGTCGCCTGCGCCGAGAGCAGGACGGCAATCAGCAGCTCAAACGGCGAGCTGAAGTGCAGCTCGGTGGTGGGGTGGGGATCGTTGTCCCGCAGCCTGGTAAGGATCGCCAGGCGTTTGGCTTTGTTCATATTACGCTTTCCCTGTCGCGTCAGACGGTGCGACAGAGTCGGCCCGGGCCGCCTGCGCCTTCCGCTGCTTGCTACGTTCATCGATAAGGTATTTTACCGCCAGCATCATGCCGAGGCCAATAAAGGCGCCTGGCGGCAGCATAGCCAGCAGGAAAGGAGTGTCTGTATGGAAAACCTCGATGCGCAGGACCTTTGCCCAACTGCCAAGCAGGCTGTCGGCGCCGTCAAACAGCGTGCCATTGCCGAGGATTTCGCGCAGGGAGCCCAGCACGAACATCGCGCAGGTGGCCCCCATACCGATAGAGAAGCCGTCCAGCGCCGACAGCGCCGGTCCTTTTTTGGCGGCAAAGGCTTCGGCGCGGCCCACCACGATGCAGTTGGTGACGATAAGCGGGATAAAAATCCCCAGCGACTGATACAGACCGAACGCATAGGCGTTGATCAGCATCTGCACCACGCTCACCACCGAGGCGATAATCATCACGTAGATCGGGATCCGAATCTCCGCCGGGGTCCAGCGGCGCAGGCTGGAGATGGTCAGGTTGGTCAGGGTCAACACCAGGGTCGTCGCCAGACCCAGCCCAAGGGCGTTGGTGGCGGTCGAGGTGACCGCCAGCAGGGGACACATCCCTAACAGCTGAACCAGAGCGGAGTTGTTTTTCCACAGACCCTGGACGATGACGTCTTTAACTTCGCTCATGGTTACTCTCCACAGGCGCTGAATTCTGGAAGTTGCGCAGGCAGCGTTTGTGCATACAGGCCTGCGCGCTTAACGGCATTGACCACCGCCCGGGGGGTGATGGTGGCGCCGGTGAACTGATCAAAATCGCCGCCGTCTTTTTTGACCGCCCAGTGGCTGTCGCCCTGGCCGTGGATGACTTTCCCGGTAAAATGGGTGATCCAGTCCGACAGGCGCAGCTCGATTTTATCCCCCAGACCCGGGGTTTCATGATGCTCGGTCACGCGGGTGCCGAGGACCGTGCCGCTAAAATCGGCGGCCACCAGCAGCTGGATCGCTCCGGAATAGCCATCCGGCGCGGTGGCTTCCATGACCGCGCCGATCGGCTGGTCGTTATTTTTGGCAATCCACACTTTATGCTGGCCTTTGCCCAGCGCCGGGGCGCTGACCAGATAGCAGCTCTTGAGCAGATCGTTATTATAGCGGTCAGCAGGTAAAACCTGGTCGAATAACGCTTTCTGCTGCTGGGCCGCCTGCTGGTCGATAGTGCTTTTGGTCAACTCATTGATCGCCGCCGTTAGCCCGGTGGAGCCGGCGGCAAACAGCGCCAGCGTGACGCCGTGTTTTCGCATGGTTTTTAACATCTTCGCTCTCTCAACGGTGGCCATACACGCGCGGGCGCGTGTAGTAATCGATCAGCGGCACGGTAATATTCGCCAGCAGAACGGCAAACGCCACGCCGTCCGGGTAACCGCCGAAGCTACGAATAAGCCACACCAACAGGCCGGCGAGGGCGCCAAAGATCAGACGGCCGCGGTTGGTTGTCGAAGCCGTCACCGGGTCGGTCAGAATAAAGAAGGCGCCAAGCATGGTGGCTCCGGAGAGCAAATGCATCTGCGGTGAGGCCAGACTCTGCGGCGAGAAGATCCAGCCGAGGGTTGCGCACAGGCCAAGGCTGACGAGGAAGCTGACCGGGATATGCCAGCGGATCGCTTTCTGCCACAGCAGAAACAGTCCGCCCGCCAGCCAGGCGATATTCACCCACTGCCAGCCCAGGCCCGCCAGAACGCCGCCGTAAACTGGCAACTGCAGTACCTGCTGGACGCTATGTCCGGCATGCAGGGAGGTTTTGAAGGTATCCAGCGGGGTTGCCTGGCTGATGCCGTCGATACCCAGCCGCAGGCTGGCCATGTCGCCTCCGGCGGCGGTATGACCGGTAAAGATCATCTGCAGCGTATCGCTGAACGCCGGGATATGGGCGGCAATCTCGTATGAAGGCAGCCAGGAGGTCATCTGCACCGGGAACGAAATCAGCAGCACGACGTAGCCGATCATCGCCGGGTTGAAGGGGTTATGGCCGAGTCCACCGTACAACTGCTTGGCGATCACTATGGCAAAGGCGGTGCCGAGCACCACCATCCACCAGGGGGCCAGCGGCGGAATACTCACCGCCAGCAGCAGGCCAGTGAGCAGGGCGGAGTTATCCCTCAGGGTGGACGCAACAGGCTGTTTGCGCAGTTTGAGAATAGCGGCTTCCATTGCCCAGGCCGTCAGAGCGGCGAGGACAATCTGCAGGACGGTGCCCCAGCCGAAAAACCATGTCTGGACCACAATGCCAGGCACGGCGGCGAGCAGCACCAGCAGCATAATGCGCGAAGTCTGCCGCTGGTTATGGGTATAGGGGGAGCTTGCGATTCTGAAAACCATTTATTCCTCGTTAACTGCCTGCTGTGTTGCTTTGCGCGCCTGAACGCGGGCGATCGCCGCGGCGACGGCCGCTTTGCGTGGGTCGTCATTGGCTGCGGTTGACGCGATTTCCGCCTGGGCGGCTTGCTGTTCGGCTTTGCGCGCTTTAGCGCGGGCGATGGCGGCTTCCACCGCGGCTTTACGCGGGTCGACCGGCTCGGCCGCCGGGGCTTCCGCCGGGGCGGCCTGCTGTTCGGCTTTGCGCGCTTTGGCGCGGGCGATAGCGGCTTCCACCGCGGCTTTACGCGGGTCGACCGGCTCGGCCGCCGGGGCTTCCGCCGGCGCGGCCTGCTGTTCGGCTTTGCGCGCTTTGGCGCGGGCGATAGCGGCTTCCACCGCGGCTTTACGCGGGTCGGCCGGCTCGGCCGCCGGGGCTTCCGCCGGCGCGGCCTGCTGTTCGGCTTTGCGTGCTTTGGCGCGGGCGATAGCGGCTTCCACCGCGGCTTTACGCGGGTCGACCGGATCGGCCGCCGGGGCTTCCGCCGCCGCGGCCTGCTGTTCGGCTTTGCGCGCTTTGGCGCGGGCGATAGCGGCTTCCACCGCGGCTTTACGCGGGTCGACCGGCTCGGCCGCCGGGGCTTCCGCCGGCGCGGCCTGCTGCTGCGCTTTACGCGCCCGGGCTTCGGCCTTCCGCGCTTCGCGGGCGGCGATCGCCTCGCTGTTGTCTGGTCTGGCGCCGGCATGAATCACGATAGGCTGCGCGGCGTCGCGCTGTTTATCACGTACCCGGGCCAGGGCGGCGTTAATCGCATCCTGATCTTTGGCGGCAGGCTGGACGGCGGCTTTTTTATGCCGCTCGGCGCGGGCCGCTTTCTCACGCTCCAGGCGCGCCTGTCGGGCCTCGAATCGCGCTTTGGCTTCCGCAGCGCGCTGCTCTTCCTGGCGAATCGCCGCGATCTCGGCTTTCTCCTGACGGAAGTACTGCACCAGTGGAATATTGCTTGGGCATACCCACGCGCACGCGCCGCATTCGATGCAGTCCGCCAGATTGTGGGCGGTGGCTTTATCGTGCTGCTGGCCTTTGCTGAACCAGTAAAGCTGCTGCGGCAGCAGATCGGCCGGGCAGGCATCGGCGCAGGCGCTGCAGCGAATGCAGCCTTTCTCTTCCTGCGGCTCGCCCATCTCGCTGGCGGAGGGCGCCAACAGACAGTTGGTGATCTTCACCACCGGGACGTCGAGCCCCGGCAGGGTAAAGCCCATCAGCGGCCCGCCCATGATCACCATTGGCTCGGCGCTGGCGCAGAAACCGGCGTCGTTAAGCAAATGGCGCACCGGCGTGCCAAGGCGCGCCCAGACGTTGCCCGGCCGGGCTACCGCCTCGCCGGTGAGGGTGACCACGCGCTCGGTTAACGGCTCTCCGTCAATCACTGCGCGTTTCACCGCATAGGCTGTACCGACGTTCTGCATCAGCACGCCAATGTCCGAAGAGCGACCACCGTGGGGTACCTGTTTGCCGGTGAGAATTTGGGTGAGCTGCTTGGCGCCGCCGGAGGGGTATTTGGTGGGGATCACGCGCAGCGAAATGCCATGGGCGTCGCAAAGCACCGCCCGCAGCATCGAGATGGCCTGCGGCTTATTGTCTTCAATGCCGATCAGCACCTCGTCAGGCTGCAGAATATGGGCAAGGATGCGGATCCCTTCGACAATCTGCGCCGCGCAGTCCTGCATCAGACGGTCGTCCGCCGTGATATAGGGTTCGCACTCGGCGGCGTTAATGATCAGCGTTTTAATTTTATCGCCGCCGCCGCGCAGTTTACTGCCGGTGGGGAAGCCCGCGCCGCCGAGGCCGGCAACGCCAAACTGGTGGATGCGCTCAATCAGCGCTTCACGGGTGCGGGTCTGATAGTCGCTCCAGCCGTCGCGTTCGATCCAGCGGTCTTCGCCGTCGGCGTCAATGATCACGCTCATCTCCGCCAGCGCGGACGGATGGGCAGTGGTGTGCGGGGCGATAGCGGCAACGGTGCCGGAGGTGGGAGCGTGAACCGGCAGCATTCTTCCCCAACCGCGGGTCAGCGGCTGGCCGCGCAGCACCCGGTCGCCGACCTTGACGCACAGTTCGCCTTCGGCGCCGATATGCTGCTTCAGCGGGATCACAAAGCTCTGCGGCAGGGAAACCTGGCGCAGCGGGGTGCCGTTTGACTGGGTTTTCATCTCCGGCGGGTGAATACCGCCGTTAAAATCCCAGACTTTGTCTTTTCGGAAAGCGGAAAATAGCTTAAACATGTTGTTCCACAGGAATATTTCGCACCGGGATCGTATGCAGATCCCATTTCCAGGTTTCCGGGGTCGTCGCCACCGGAACGAGTGAAATGCACTGGGTCGGGCAGGGGGCAACACACAGGTTGCAGCCGGTGCACAGGTCGCTCATCACGGTATGCATGGCGCGGGTCGCCCCGACAATGGCATCCACCGGACACGCCTGAATACATTTGGTGCAGCCGATGCAGTTCGGCTCGTCAATCACGGCGAGCATGCGGGCCGGCTCGGCTGCCTGCTCGTCGCCGTCGACGGGCTGTGGGTCGACGTTGAGCAGGGCGGCGATTTTTAACATCACCGCTTCGCCACCCGGCGCGCAGCGGTTAATTTTCTCACCCTGCACGCCCACCGCTTCCGCATAGGGGCGGCAGCCAGGGTAGCCGCACTGCCCACACTGGCTCTGCGGCAACAGTTCATCAATTTTTTCCACCACCGGGTCGTCCTGCACCGCGAAACGGCGCGACGCGTACCCCAGTATTAAGCCGAAAATCAGCCCTAACAGGCTGATGGCGATCACGGCTATCCAGACTGCGCTCATTACAACTTCACCAAACCACTAAAGCCCATAAAGGCCAGAGACATTAAACCGGCGGTAATCAGCGCGATGGCATTACCGCGGAACGGCGCGGGGACATCGGCCACCACCAGACGCTCGCGGATCGCCGCGAACAGCACCATCACCAGCGAGAAGCCGACGGCGGCGGCAAAACCGTACAGCGCCGACTGCAGGAAATTGTGGCCCAGATTGATGTTCAGCAGCGCCACCCCAAGCACCGCGCAGTTGGTGGTGATCAGTGGCAAAAAGATCCCCAGCAGGCGATAAAGCGCCGGGCTGGTTTTACGCACCACCATCTCAGTGAACTGAACCACCACGGCGATAACCAGAATAAAGGCCAGGGTACGTAAATAAACCAGATTTAGCGGGATAAGGATCCAGGTATCAATCAGCCAGGCGCAAATAGAGGCCAGGGTCATCACGAAGGTGGTCGCGAGCCCCATCCCCATTGCGGTTTCCAGCTTTTTGGAAACACCCATAAACGGGCACAGGCCAAGGAACTTCACTAAAACGAAGTTATTGACAAGGACAGTACCGATAAAGAGCAGTAAATAATCAGCCATCATGCGACCTGAAACGAAAAAAAGCCGCTTATTATCGAATAAAACGATACCGGCGACAACAGGTTAAGTGTGGGGTTTTTACGGATTAACAAAGGTCCGTTTGACCCGCTGTGAACGGCGAAAATAGGGCGCCAGCAGCGCGGCGGCCAGCAGCGGAAACAGTAGCTGACGCAGAGCAAGGGCATCCGAAACGGGGGAGAAGGCAAACGCCTTTATCGCCAGCAGCAGCGTAATGAGCAGCCAGATAATATAGTGTTTCGGCACCAGCGAGCGCCGTTTGAAAAAGGCGATGGTCAGCCAGAGCGTATAAAACCACATGCCGATGGCAAACAGCAGCGAGGCGACCCACAGCGCCATGTGTCCGGTGCTCATGGCGCGCAGCAAGGCCCAGGTCTGTGGCGACATGAGGGCATTGGCAAAAAATAGCAGCGATAACGAGGCGCTCAACAGCGCCAACAGCAACCAGGCCAGCGGTGCCAACAGCCAGCCGCCGATGCGCTCCGCAGATTGTGACGTCATGTTTCTCCCCTATTCAACGCCAGTGTATAAAAGCAGGCCGGGAAGTATAAGCAACTGGCGTGAAGGATGACAGTCTTACTGCACGAATCGCCAAACGGATTTAGGCACCTGGCCCACATCGAACAATTTACCACCGGAAACCAGCTCTGCCCGGCGATGGTCGGCGGCGCGATACATATTAACGATCTCTTCGGTGTCAGTCAGGGAGTAGTTAAGGTGATCAAATAGTTTTTCAAGACTTTCCAGCGAACTGATTTTGCGGAATTTTAATAAATAGTCCAGAACGGTCATTTTCGTATCCATTTTATAATCGGAATAATTATGTTGAATATTATCAGCATTCACTAAACCTACTCTCAACCAACGGCGCCTTCTGCCGGGGCCGCGTGGCATGATTCAGGTTATAAAAACCCATGACAAGGAGCAAAGCCAACCTTGAAGAGCAGGGAGATGTTTAAGAATATTCTAAATCAGACCGGGCGCCGAATGGCGCCCGCAGGAGAAGATTAACGCTGTTCGCCGCGGCTGGCAATAACAGATTTGTACCAATAAAAACTCTTCTTTCGTTTGCGTGCCAGATTTTGCTGGTGGTCCACATAGACAAAGCCATATTGCTTTTGATAACCGTTGAGCCAGCTCAGCAAATCGATAAACGACCAGGGATAATAGCCGCGGACGTCCGCTCCCTGCGCCAGCGCCTTTTCCAGGGCGCCAATATGGCTGCACAGATAGTCGATTCGCGGATCGTCGACCACCTCACCGGCAATAATCGGGTCTTTCGCCCCAAGGCCATTCTCGGTGATATAGATCGGGATATCGCCATAGCGCGCCTTGATCATCATAATGCCGTCGGTCAGCCCCTGCGGCCAGATCTCCCAGCCCCATTCGGTATAGGTGCTTTGCGGATTACGCACGAAATAGAATAACCCCTCCACGCCAGGCTCGCCGCCGGTGGGGATTTCGGGCGGCTGGGCGGATACCGTTTCCCGACGATAGTAATTCAGACCGATAAAGTCACAGCGGTTGTCTCGCAGCAGCGCGTCGTCCCCTGGAGCAAAGCGCGGTACGCCCCACAGCGCTTGAGTCTGCGCCAGCAGGGCAGCAGGATAGGCGCCTTTTAGCACAGGATCGTACAGCCAGTGGGTATGGATGGCGTCAGCCAGGTCGGTAGCCTGCCGGTCTGCCTCGCTGTCGGTGAGTGGGGTATGCGGCTGCAGCACATTGACGAAACCAATCTCGCCCGCCACGGCCATCTCGCGAAAAGCCTTCACCGCCAGCGCATGGGCGATAAATACGTGATGACAGGCCTGGATGGCGCGCGCCGGATCGCGAACGGCCGGGGGATGCAGGCCGTTAATGTAGCCGTGGCCGATGAAGACAATGGTCTCGTTAAAGGTCGCCCACAGCTTCACCCGCGAACCAAAGCGCGCGTAGCACAGGCGGGCGTACTCGGCGAAGGCCTCGGCGGTGCTGCGTGCTTCCCAGCCGCCCTCATCCTGCAGGGCCTGCGGCAGGTCCCAGTGATAGAGGGTGATCATCGGCTCAATATTATGCGCCAGAAGTTCATCGATCAGATCGCTATAAAACTGTACGCCTGCTTCATTAACCTCGCCGCGCCCGGAGGGCAGCAGGCGGGGCCAGGAGATGGAAAAGCGATAGCTCTGCAGGCCCATCTCGGCCATCAACGCCACGTCTTCGCGAAAACGGTGATAGTGATCGACGGCGATATCGCCGGTGGTCCCTTCAAAGGTGGTTCCCGGCAGGTGAGAGTAAATATCCCAGATTGACGGTCCTTTACCGTCAGCGTCGTGCCCACCTTCGACCTGATACGCTGCGGTAGCGGCACCCCATAAAAAATGTTGCGGAAAAGCGGCCATGAAAAAGCTCCCAGTCTGATGATAGAGGGAGTGTAATCAAAGCAAGGAGAGTTGTGCAACCGGTTTCTGAAACCGGTTGCACAGTTGCGAAGCAGGTCACTGTTTCACGGCGGCGCTACTTTGTCTGCACCACATCCGCTGGCGGTGGCGACTGATAATTATCAATATGGTGCGCGATAACCAAAAGCAGTGCGGAAATCCCAAAAACAATCCAGCCAATAAGTTCTACAATACGGGTAAAAACAGTCGTCATAACACTTCAATATCCTTTGAACACAGTGGGAAATGTTACTCCATGGTCAGCAGATCACAAGGGGTATCTGTCTGATTTTGCACGCATGCGGTAAAACCTTGAGTGAAAAAATGATAAGTTTGATTCACGGTTTGTAAGAATATTCTCATTAACCAGATATTGACATCAGCTGAATAAGCGAGGCGGTAACATGAGTGATGCGATCCGGGTGGGGCTGGTGGGCTATGGCTACGCCAGCAAAACGTTTCATGCGCCGTTAATCAGCGGCACGTCGGGCCTGGCGCTGACGATGGTCTCCAGCAGCGACGCGGCCAAAGTTCATGCCGACTGGCCTGGCGTGAAGGTGGTCAGTGCGGCGAGTGAATTGCTGGACGACCCGGAGATCGATCTGGTGGTCATCGCCACGCCGAACGACACTCACTTCCCACTGGCGAAAGCGGCGCTGGAGGCCGGGAAGCACGTGGTGGTGGATAAACCCTTTACCGTGACACTGTCACAGGCTCGCGAGCTGGAGAGCCTGGCGAAGCACTGTGGTCGGGTGCTGTCGGTATTTCACAACCGGCGCTGGGACAGTGATTTCTTAACGGTCAGAACGTTGATCAACGAAGGCCAGCTGGGAGAGGTGTGTTACTTCGAATCACATTTCGACCGTTTCCGGCCGCAGGTGCGCCAGCGCTGGCGGGAGCAGGCGGGCCCCGGGAGCGGTATTTGGTATGATCTTGGACCGCATCTGCTCGACCAGGCGGTGGCGCTGTTTGGTCTGCCGGTGAGCATCACGGTCGATCTCGCTCAGCTTCGGCCCGGCGCGCAATCCACCGACTATTTTCACGCGGTGCTGGCCTATCCCCAGCGGCGGGTGGTGCTGCACGGCACATTGCTCGCCGCCGCGGAGAGCGCGCGCTTTATCGTCCACGGCTCGCGGGCCAGCTATATCAAGTACGGTCTCGACCCGCAGGAAGAGCGGTTGAAAAATGGCGAACGTTTGCCGCAGGAGGACTGGGGGTATGATATGCGTGACGGTACTCTCACTCGCGTCGAAGGCGACGAACGCAGCGAGGAGACGTGGCTGACGCTGCCGGGCAATTATCCCGCTTACTATGCCGCTATCCGCGATGCGCTCAACGGAGTGGGAGAAAATCCGGTCCCGGCCAGCGAGGCGATTCAGATCATGACCCTGATTGAGCTCGGTATTGAGTCGGCCCGGCACCGCGCCACGCTCAGCCTGGTGTGAAAAATAGCCCGGCAGCGCGGCTGCCGGGCCGGTAATCAGCCTTTGGCCACCCGCTGAATGAGCGAGGCTTTTTCCTGTTCGCTGAGAAACGCCTGAGTCAGTCCGTTGATCTGCGCCTGGCGGATCTGCTCCCGGCTCAGCCCCGCCGCCGGCGCCGCCACGGTGTATTCGTGGATAATGTCGACCCCCTGGACCGCCGGATCGTCAGTGTTGAGGCTCGCCAGCACGCCGTGCTCAAGGAACTGCTTCAGCGGATGCTGGGCCAGAGAGGGCACGGTGCTGGTTTGCACGTTCGAGGTGAGGCAGGACTCAATCCCGATGCGGTGCTCGGCCAGATAGTCCATCAGGGCGGGATCCTGTACCGCTTTTACCCCATGGCCGATGCGCTCGGCGCCCAGTTCACGGATGGCCTGCCAGATACTTTCCGGGCCGGCCGCTTCGCCAGCGTGGACAGTGATATGCCACCCGGCATCGCGGGCCTGGTTAAAATGACTGAGGAACAGCGCCCCCGGGAATCCCAGCTCATCGCCAGCGAGGTCGAGGGCGGTGATGCCATCGCGGTGGGCGAGCAGGGCCGCCAGCTCTTCCTGACAGGCCGCTTCGCCAAAGGTGCGGCTTAAAATGCCGATCAGGCGGGCATCGACCTGGAAATCGCGGCACCCCTCACGTACCCCGGCGATCACTGCCTCTACCACGCCGTCGACCGGCAGCTGGTGGGTCATCGCCATATAGCGTGGGGAGAAGCGCAGCTCCACGTAGTGCAGGCCATTGCGCGCCGCGTCTTCGACGTTCTCATACGCCACGCGACGGCAGGCTTCCAGCGAGGCCAGGACTTTCACCCCCCAGTCGAGCTTGGCGAGAAAACTGACCAGATCGGGCTCCAGGCTGGTGACCTGGACGTGGGGACGCAGCGTGTCAAGGGTGGTAGCGGGAAGGGTGATGTTAAACTCGCGGCCAAGATCGAGGATGGTTTGGGCCCGGATGTTACCGTCAAGGTGGCGGTGAATGTCGGTTAATGGCAATGAGGAATCAATCATGGTCGCACTCTTTTTTTAGTTAAAGTGCACGTCATTATACAACAGATACCTAACGCTTTAAAACGATTGAAAAAAAGGCAAAAGAAACAAACGCCTGCGCCAGGCCCGGCCGGCGCAGCAGAATGCGGCGCATAATCATTTACATTTATATTTTATTTGAATGTATTCATGTTACATATTAAATTCTGCTTACTTTATCGACGATGAGGCAGGGATGCGGATGTGGAAAGCGTAATCCATAATAATATTGAGGGTTTTCTGCTGTTGTTATTAAGCATGTGGCCCATTCTGTTGGTGGTATTCGTTGGCGTCGCCATCTCCTTCTATACCATGCTGTTACGCAAAACGGCGCTGGCCTGCCTGCTGTTCGCCGTCGCCATCGGCGCCGCAGGCTGGAGCTTTGCCTGACGCCAGGCCTCAGGGTTTATCCAGCAGGCTCATACTGGAGGTGGCGGCGCCATCATTCAGATTGGACGGCGAATGCCAGTCGCGCCCCGCCAGGGCGCTGTCTCCCTGACCGCTGCTGGCGACGCTGTCCTGCTGCGTCGACAGCGTTGACCCTTCAAGCGCTTCCTCTGCCCCCGACTGGTCGGGCAGAGAACTGCTATACCCGCCATTGTTCGAATACGTATCCATACCGTTGACTTCATTCGGCACCGTGTCGGCGGTGGTCCCGTCATCGTTAATGCAAAATGAGCCGCCGATGCCGTTAGGCTGACAGTCCGCGGCGAAAGTCGGGCTGGCCAACGCGGTCAGCAGCAATAGCGGTAAGCTAATTTTCTTCATTTTTATCTCCATACGCAGCGTGGCCGACAGATGTTCTCAACTATAGAGGGGAGAGCGCGGCGGCAGGTAACAAAACTGTTTAATTTTGTAATAGCTCATGGTATCCGGCGCCCGTTCGCGTGGCCCGGGTGCAGCGGCTCGACACAATGCGGTAATCATTTGTTAATTCAACGTAAAGGTTAATGAAAATTTAAGGGAAGGCCGCTATGTTGGCAGCATCACACTTTCCATTAAGGATATTCCATGCGCGATAAATATTCCGGCCTGCAGATTGGCATCCACTGGCTGGTCTTCTTGCTGGTGGTGGTGGCCTATGCGGCGATGGAGCTGCGCGGTTTTTTTCCCCGCAGCGATCGGCCGCTGATTAATATGATTCATGTTTCCTGCGGGATCGCCATTTGCGTGTTGATGACGGCGCGTTTGCTGGTGCGGCTGAAAACGCCTACGCCGCCGATCGTGCCGAAGCCGTCGCCAATGATGACCGGTTTCGCCCATCTCGGCCATCTGGTTATTTATCTGCTGTTTATTGCCCTGCCGCTGATCGGCATGGTGATGATGTACTGGCGCGGGAATCCCTGGTACGCCTTTGGCCTGACGATGCCGTATGCCCCGCAGAGCGATTTTGAGCGGGTGGACACCCTGAAAGCGATCCATGAATGGTTAGCGAATGCCGGTTACTTTGTGATTGGCCTGCATGCCTTTGCCGCGCTGCTCCATCATTACTGGTGGAAAGATAATACCCTGCTGCGAATGATGCCCCGTAAGCGCTGAATCACTCGCTTCAACATTCAGACCCCGTCCCGCGACGGGGTTTTTTTTGCCTTTGCGGCTAATAAAATATAGTATACCCCCCTATATGATACGGAGGCGTTATCGTGCCACATTCACCTGAAGATAAAAAACGGGCCCTCAGCCGCGTACGCCGCATCCGCGGCCAGGTCGAAGCCCTTGAACGCGCGCTGGAGTCCGGCGAACCCTGTATGACTATCCTGCAGCAGATCGCCTCGATTCGCGGGGCGGCAAACGGTCTGATGGGCGAAATGGTGGAGATCCACCTGCAGGACGAGCTGGTCAGCGGCGACACCACCCCGGACCAGCGGGCCGCGAGAATGGCAGAGGTCGGTCATCTGCTACGATCTTATTTAAAATAACATCACGACGAGGAAGAGACAGTTATGAAATCACGCGCAGCAGTGGCCTTTGGCCCCGGTCAGCCGTTAAAAATCGTAGAGATTGACGTCGCGCCGCCGAAAAAAGGCGAAGTTCTGGTGAGAATCACCCATACCGGCGTGTGCCATACCGATGCCTTCACCCTTTCCGGTGACGATCCGGAAGGCGTCTTCCCGGCGGTGCTGGGCCATGAAGGCGGCGGCGTGGTCGTGGAAGTGGGCGAGGGCGTCACCAGCCTTAAGCCGGGCGATCATGTCATTCCGCTGTATACCGCCGAATGCGGCGAGTGCAAGTTCTGTAAGTCGGGTAAAACCAATCTCTGTCAGGCGGTGCGCGCCACCCAGGGAAAAGGGCTGATGCCGGACGGCACCACCCGTTTCTCGTATAACGGCGAACCGATTTATCACTACATGGGCACCAGCACCTTCAGCGAATACACGGTCTGCGCTGAGATCTCGCTGGCGAAAGTCAATCCGCAGGCGCCGCTGGATAAAGTGTGTCTGCTGGGCTGCGGCGTGACCACCGGCATCGGCGCGGTGCACAACACGGCGAAGGTTAAGCCTGGGGATACCGTCGCGGTCTTTGGCCTGGGCGGCATCGGCCTGGCGGTGATCCAGGGCGCCGTGCAGGCGCAAGCCGGACGCATTCTGGCGGTCGATACTAACCCGGATAAGTTCACTCTCGCGAAAGAGATGGGGGCTACCGACTTTATCAACCCCAACGACTACGATAGGCCCATTCAGGATGTGATCGTTGAGCTGACCGACGGCGGGGTGGATTTCAGCTTCGAGTGCATCGGTAATGTCAATGTGATGCGCGCGGCGCTGGAATGCTGCCATAAAGGCTGGGGCGAGAGCGTCATTATCGGCGTGGCCGGCGCCGGGCAGGAGATCAAGACCCGTCCGTTCCAGCTGGTGACTGGCCGGGTGTGGCGCGGCTCCGCCTTTGGCGGCGTGAAAGGCCGTAGCCAGCTGCCGGGAATGGTGGAAGACGCGATGGCGGGTAAAATTCGCCTCGACCCGTTTATTACTCATCGCCTGCCGCTGGCGCAAATTAACGAGGCCTTTGACCTGATGCATGAAGGCAAATCGATTCGCACCGTGATCCACTTTGGCGACCAGTAATCGCTAACGCGCAAGGCGTTTCGTCAGCAGCAAAAAAGGGCCCGAATGGGCCCTTTTGCTTAGGTCAATCAGTGATGGTCAGGAAGCGCGTAGGCGATAATGTAATCGCCGCGATCCGGAGACTGACGGGCGCCGCCCGCATTGATAATGATGTACTGCTTACCGGTTTTCGGCGACACGTAGGTCATCGGGCCGGACTGACTGCCAACCGGCAGACGGGATTTCCAGATCTCCTTGCCGTTAGCGGTATCAAAGGCGCGCAGGTAGAAATCCTGGGTGCCGGCGAAGAACAGCAGCCCGGACTGCGTCGCCAGCGACGCGCCAAGGGTCGGCATACCGATCGGAATCGGCATATGCATGCGGATCCCCAGCGGCCCGGTATCCTCTACGGTGCCTACCGGCACCTGCCACACCAGTTTCCCGGTTTTCAGATCCACAGCGGACATGGTGCCGAAAGGCGGTTTCTGGCACGGAATGCCCAGCGGCGACAGGAAACGTTCGCGCATGGCGCCAAACGGCGTGCCTTCCATCGGCACGATGCCCATCTCAATGCCGCTGGCGTCTTTCGCTACCTTTTCGCGCGGCACCATATAGTTGGCGAGACCGAGACGCATATCGTTAACGAACATCAGGCTGTTGTTGGGATCCACCGAGACGCTGCCCCAGTTCATGCCGCCGAGCGAGCCCGGGAACTGCAGGGAGCGGTCTTCCCCCGGCGGGGTAAAGACCCCCTGGTGGCGCATCTCTTTGAACTGGATACGGCACAGCAGCAGGTCGATCGGCGTCGCGCCCCACATATCGGACTCGGTCAGCGTCTGGTTGCCGATCATCGGCATTCCCACCGAGTAAGGCTGCGTCGGCGAGTAGCGCTCGCCTTTGACGTTGCCCACCGGCACCGGCCGCTCTTCCACTTTCGCCACCGGCTCGCCGGTTTCGCGGTTGAGCATAAAGATCATGCCCTGCTTGCTGGTCTGCACCAGCACCGGGGTGGTGCCGCCCTTGCCGTCAGGCAGATCGTACAGCAGCGGCTGAGACGGCAGATCAAAGTCCCACAGGTCGTGGTGGGTGGTCTGGAAGTGCCAGCGTACCTGGCCGGTCGCGGCATCCACAGCGACGATAGAGGAGCTGTATTTGTCGTCCAGCGCGGTTCGTTCGCCGCCGAAGAAGTCTGGCGTAGCGTTGCCGGTCGGCAGATAGATCAGGTTCAGCTTCGCGTCGTAAGACATCGCCGACCAGACGTTCGGCGTGCCGCGCGTATAGGTCTGGCCCTCCGGCGGTACGCCGGTCAGCGCCGGATTACCCGGATCCCACGCCCAGGCCAGTTTACCGGTATGGACGTCAAACGCGCGGACCACCCCCGGCGGTTCGCCGGTAGAGTAGTTATCCGCGACGCGGCCGCCCACCACCACCACATTGCCCGCGACCAGCGGGGTGGAGGTCTGTTGATAGTAGCCCGCTTTGACTTCGCCCATTCCGACGCTGAGGTCGACAATACCGCGATCGCCGAAGCTCTCGCACAGTTTGCCGGTGTCGGCATCAATGGCGATCAGGCGGGCATCGATCGTCGGCAGGAACAGACGACGGGAGCAGGCGGCAGGCTGGGCGCCTGACGCTGGCGTCGTCTGCGCCTGGCTATCTTCGTAATAGCCTAAGCCGCGGCAGCGCTGCCAGTTAGGCGAAGAGGATTTGGAGTCATAGCGCCATTTCTCTTTGCCGCTGTCGACATCCAGCGCCAGCACTTTGCTGTATGGGGTACAGACGTAAAGGGTATCGCCAATCTGCAGCGGGGTATTCTGATCTTCCGCGCCGGAGCCATTGCTCTGCGGAATATCCCCAGTATGCGCCACCCAGGCTACCTGCAGCTGGTTGACGTTGTGCTTGTTGATTTGATCGAGAGCGGCGAAGCGGTCGCCGTGGGTGGTGTTGCCCCAGTGCGCCCAGTTTTTCTGCTCTTCGCCCGGTGCGACGGGTTTCACCGGTACCGCTTCCGTGGCGCTGACCAGCGGTTCGGATTTAAACATCCAGCCAAAGCTTCCCGCCAGCGCCACGGCGAGCACGGCGGCGATGGCAAAAGCCGGGCCTTTTTTCGCCGGCGGGCTGGCGAGGAAAGGCCAGACCAGGGCGGCGAGAAAGGCCAGCACGCCAAGGGCGAACAGGCGCGAGAAGAGCGGCCAGAAGTTCCAGCCAGCGTCGCCGATCGCCCAGATCACTGAGGCGATAAACGCCACGGCGTACAGCAAAATCCCGCCGCGGCGGTGACGGAAAATTAGCACTGCCGCGATAACCATCACCACGCCCATCAGCGCAAAGTACAGCGTGCCGCCGACGAGAGCCAGTTTTGCCCCCAGAATACCGATAGCCAGACCGATGATCAGCATCAGTCCGGCGAGAAGCCACTGCAGGATCCGGGGGAATCCGCGCGGCGCGTTGCCAGTTGTCATGAAATCTCCTTAACCACACCAGCCACCTCATTACGAACCAAATGAAACAAAGTTATTTTGTTTTAATTTTGAATGAAGTGGTTTTTATCTTCATAAAGCCAAATTTATTGCCTGCTTTGATTTCAAATGAACCATTTGGTGAAATCGCGATATGATAGATCTGTTAAAGAAATTTGCGCAAATGTTAATAAATAATTTCGCACTAAATGATTATTTTGCTGAATGTGTCTCAGTCGGCGTCGGCTCCCCGGCCGCGACGGGCCGGGGGAGCGGCGGATCAGGCAGGCATTGATTTACGAATAGCGCTGAGCAGGGTGTGCGTCCCGGGGGTCAGCGTCGCATCGACGCGGGTTAAAATACCGATGGGCTCCCCGGCGCCCTGGGTGGCAATCGGCAGGGCGGTCAGTACGCCACGGCGAAGATCGTCTTTCACCGCCCCGGAAGGGACGAACCAGACATAGTCAAAATCAACCGTTAGCTGGCGCGACAGGGAGGCGGACAGGGTCTCGATGCAGCCGGCGGGCATTTTGCACCCCTGACTCTGGAGCAGCGCTTCGGCGTTTTGCCGCGGCACGGTGCCCTTTGGCGAGACCACCACCGGCCACTCCATCACCCGACTGAGGGTCACCGTCTCCTGCAGCAGGGGATGTCCCGGACGAACCACCAGCTTAAGGGATTCCAGGAACAGCAGTTCGTAATGCAGGCCGCTCATCAGCTCCGGATCGGACATCCGTCCGATGCCGATGTCGATCTCCCCGGACTTTAACCCGGCGAGCAGCATGGTGTTGTTCATGGTGGCGACCTGCAGCGTGATATCTTTTTGCTGCTTATGGAACTGGCCGATCACCGTCGGCAGGATCCCCAGCGCGGCGGTAGGCAGCGCGCCGATGCGTACAATATCGTTATTCAGGCCCTCTTTACGGTTCAGCGCCTGGCCCGCCGAGTTAAGGGCATCAAGCACCTTCACGGCATGAGTCAGAAACTGTTCCCCGACCAGGGTCAGCTGCGCCCCCAGACGTCCCCGCTCAAACAGACGGGTACCGGTCAGCTGTTCAAGCTCGTTAAGCGTTTTTGAAAGTGCTGGCTGGCTCAGATTTAAAGTTTCAGCCGCGCGCCCCAGCGTTCCCTGTTGAGCGACGGCCACGAAGGTGTGTAGATGGCGCAAGCGAATGCGCTGACTGAAGAGACCATTTTTTTCCATAGTAAGATGATGTTAAAAACACAGCGGTGAAAGAGACAAGCGGCCTTGTTTAAATTTGATAACCAGATAGCAAAATATTTTTAACATTTGAGCTGATTACATTACAAGATCTTTCCCTATGGTTTAACACGCCGCCGCCCCGGCTGTGCGGGGCGACGGCGGTGGTCTGCATGGCCGCTAGATATCGAAAAAGACGGTTTCGTTCTCGCCCTGCAGATAAATGTCGAAACGATAGACCACTTCCGCACCGCGAACTTCGCGCTCAGCGATTAAGGTTTTGCGTCTCACCTCCCACTCGATGAGATTCAGCACCGGGTCGCTGGCGTTGGCCTCGTGCTCATCGGCGAAATACATCCGCGTATTGAGGCCAATATTGATCCCCCGGGCCACCACCCACAGATTGACGTGCGGCGCCATCAGACGGCCATCGCGGCCAACCACCGCGCCGGGCTTGATGGTTTCAAAGCGCCAGACGCCGGAGGTGAAGTCAGAGCAGGTGCGCCCCCAGCCGCGAAAGCCCGGGTCGACCGCTTTCTGCTGCTGACGATCGTCAGGATGGTTATAGCGTCCCGCAGCGTTGGCCTGCCAGATCTCCAGCAGCACATCGCGGACCGGGGTTCCGGAGCCGTCGATAACCCGGCCTTCAATGGTGATCCGTTCTCCGACGGTATCGGCGGTGGTGAGAACCGGACCAAAATTTTTCTCAAAAATATGGAAACCCGCGGCGTCTGGCGCCAGACCGATATGAACATAGGGTCCCGCGGTCTGCGAGGCGGTTTCAGGCAGATACTCTTTCATCGGGCGGCCCCCTGAGTGCGATTTTCAAACAGCGTGGCGCGATGGCCGCGCAGAACAAGGTCGAAGCGGTAGGCCAGACAATCCAGCGGCACGGCGGCGTGCATGTCCAGCTCGGCGATCAGGGTGCGCACGGCGTCGTCATTATTAATGGTTCTGACGATCGGGCACTGCTTGATCAGCGGGTCGCCTTCGAAATACATCTGGGTGATCAGGCGCTGGGCCCAGGCGTCGCCCGAGAGCGAGAAATGAATATGCGCCGGACGCCAGTCGCTGGCCTGGTTGCGCCAGGGGTAGGGGCCGGGCTTGATGGTGCGAAAACAGTAATAGCCGTTCTCGTCGGTCAGCACCCGGCCGCAGCCGCCGAAGTTCGGGTCAATCGGCGCCAGATACTGATCTTTTTTATGTCGATAGCGGCCGCCGGCATTGGCCTGCCAGACTTCCACCAGGGTGTTTTTCATCGGTCGGCCGAAGCCATCCCGCACGTAGCCGTGCACAATGATCCGCTCGCCAATCGGCAGGCCTTCTTTGGCATAGTTAAGGATAAGGTCATTATCCAGCGGACCCAGGTCGTCGCGGCTAAACACCGGGCCGGTGATCTCCGACAGCGAGTTCTGCAGGGAGATCAGGGCGTTTTTCGGGGAGCGCAGGACGCTGGTTTTATAGCCCGGGGCGTAAGCGGGCGGGTGACTACTGTAATCGCGATGGATAACCTCGCGCGGGGACCATTTATCGTTCATCGGGTACTCCGTATAGAGGGTAGAGGGGCATGTTGTTGTAATGTCGCCAGAAACAGTGTGTGTAAATGTATTGTTAATTTAAAGTGAAATTACCGGGTGTTTTTCATAACCATCGGTTATGTTCTGCGCTATGCCCGTGACCGGAAGCAGGTTATCGCCATCACAGTTTGTAAATTCTTCCCCCCGCCGGGAGGCAGCTTTCCTACACTCCAGGAAGTATTCACTGGAGGTAACACATCATGGCGAACACCATCACGGCTGATGAGATTCGGGAGCACTTTTCGCAGGCCATGTCGGCCATGTATCAGCAGGAAGTTCCGCAGTACGGGACGCTGCTGGAGCTGGTGGCTGACGTCAACCTGGCGGTACTGGAAAATAATCCGAAGCTGCATGAACAACTGGCCAACGCCGACGAGCTGGCGCGCCTGAACGTTGAGCGCCACGGGGCGATCCGCGTGGGCACAGCGGAGGAACTGGCGACGCTGCGTCGCATGTTTGCCATTATGGGGATGTATCCCGTCAGCTATTACGATCTCTCGCAGGCCGGCGTGCCGGTTCACTCTACGGCGTTTCGTCCTGTCGACGATGCCGCGCTGGCGCGCAATCCGTTTCGGGTATTTACCTCGCTGCTGCGTCTGGAGCTGATCGAAAACCGCGCTCTGCGCGAGCGGGCCGAGGCGATCCTCGCCCGGCGCAACATATTCACTCCCCGCTGCCTGGCGCTGATCGCCCGGCACGAGGCCGAAGGGGCGTTCACCCCAGCGGAAGCCCGCGAGTTTGTGCAGGAGGCGCTGGAGACCTTCCGCTGGCACCGGCATGCCACCGTCGATGAGGAGACCTACCACGCGCTGCATCGCGAACATCGCCTGATTGCCGATGTGGTCTGCTTCCCGGGATGCCATATCAACCACCTCACGCCGCGGACGCTGGATATTGACCGCGCGCAGGCCCTGATGCCGGAGTGCGGTATTGAGCCAAAGGCCCTGATCGAAGGTCCACCGCGCCGGGAGGTACCGATCCTCCTGCGGCAGACCAGCTTCAAGGCGCTTGAGGAGCCGGTGATGTTCGCCGGCGAACACCGCGGCACCCACAGCGCCCGCTTTGGCGAAATTGAGCAGCGCGGCGTGGCGCTGACGCCGAAAGGGCGCGCGCTGTACGACCGGCTGCTGCAGGCGGCAGGGACCGGCAAAGACAATCTCAGCCACCAGCTGCATCTGCAGGAGGTGTTCCGCGAATTTCCCGACAGCGAATTTCTGCTGCGTCAGCAGGGGCTGGCCTGGTTTCGCTACCGCCTGACGCCGGCTGGCGAGGCCCATCGCCAGGCGTTTCGCCCGGGCGACGATCCCCAGCCGCTGATCGAGCGCGGATGGGTGGTGGCCCAGCCCATCGTCTATGAGGATTTTTTACCGGTCAGCGCGGCGGGCATTTTTCAGTCCAATCTGGGTAACGAAACCCAGGCGCGCAGCCACGGGAATGCCAGCCGCGAAGCCTTTGAGGCGGCGCTGGGCTGCCCGGTGCAGGATGAGTTTGAACTGTACCGGCAGGCGGAGGAGCGCAGCAAACGACGTTGCGGTCTTCTGTAAAATCAGTACCCTGCTGGCATCAGCCTTACAGGGAGCAGGTTATGCAACATCCGTCGAAACCGTTGGCGAAAACCCGGCAGGGCACGCTGGCCGGGAGCGCAGAGCAGGGGATCCATATCTGGCGCGGCATTCCGTACGCCGCGCCGCCCGTGGGGCCGCTGCGCTGGCGCGCGCCGCAGCCTCCCGCCCGCTGGCATGGCGTGCGTCAGGCCGACGCCTTTTCCGCCGCCAGCTGGCAGGACATTGACTACTGCCGCGAACTTGGCGGCGGGGATCCCGGCCGCTTCAGCGAAGACTGTCTCTATCTCAACGTCTGGGCCCCCGCCAGCGCAGCGCAGCCGCTGCCGGTGATGGTCTGGTTGCACGGCGGCGGGTTTACCATCGGCGCCGGCAGCCTGCCGCCTTACGATGGCCTGGCGCTGGCCAGCCGCGACGTGGTGGTGGTGACGGTCAACTACCGACTGGGCCATCTTGGCTTTTTCGCCCATCCGGCACTGGAGGAAGAGGCGGGCGAGCGTCTGTATAACTTCGCGCTGCTCGACCAGATCGCCGCCCTGCAGTGGGTCCAGGAGAATATTCACGCCTTCGGCGGCGACGCCGCCAACGTTACGCTGTTTGGCGAATCCGCCGGGGCGCGCAGCGTGCTGTCGCTGATGGCCTCGCCGAAAGCGAAAGGATTGTTCCATAAAGCGATTATTCAGAGCGGGTATACCTTACCCGACCTGCCGCGAGAAAAGGCGCTGGAGAAAGGCCGCCTGCTGGCGGAACGCTTCGCCTTGCCGCAGGCCAGCGCTGAACAACTGCGGGCGATCCCGGCGGAGGCCTTCTGGTCGCTAACCGCCCCGCTGAATATCGGGCCAGCGCCCATCGCCGGCGATGTGGTGCTTCCGCAGCCGATGCTGGAGACCTTTTTTGCCGGGCGCCAGCATCCGATGCCGGTGATGATCGGATCCAACAGCGATGAAGCCAGCGTGATGGCGGTGTTTGGCGTCGATATCGCCGGGCAGATCCAGAAGCTTCGCCGCGAGCGCCGTCTGGGACTGGGACTGATCAAACTCCTCTATCCCGGCGTGAAGGGGGATGAAGCGCTGGGGCGGGAAGTCTGTCGGGATATGGCGTTTACCACCCTCGGCTATGTGGTGATGCAGGCCCAGCAGCGCGTGGGCCAGCCATGCTGGCGGTACTGGTTCGATTATGTGGCGGAAGCGGAGCATGATGTCTATCCGCACGGCGCCTGGCACGGCAACGAGGTGCCCTACGTGTTTGATAACCTGCGGCTCACCGACCCGGTGCGGCAGTATGCCAGTGAAGCGGATCTGGCCTTCGCCGCTCAGGTCGCTGACTACTGGGCCCAGTTTGCCCGCGTCGCCAGCGGCGAGCAGGTGCTTGCCGGCGCGGTGCGCTGGCCGGCGTGCGTGCGCGGACGGGATCGTCTGCTGCGCATTGGCCTGCATAAGCGTGCCGGCTTTAAAGTGGAGAATCGCTTTATGCGCGCCCGGCTGGCGCTGTTTCGCCGGGTGATGAAGCATCACGTGACCCTCGAATAAAGGGGATGGGTCGCGGCTCAGCGGGGCGCGGGCCTGCTGCAGGCCGTGGGCGGCTAAGAAACGCCCCGGCGATGAGACGGGATGAGTGCTGTCCGCTTTGTTTGCAGGCGGGCCCTGGGCTGGATATTGCGCTCTCCCTCCGCCGGTGATTAAAAACGGCCTGTTCCGGTAGACAGGGCTTTTTTACCGTTTTTCTGCTGGCAACAATTGGATTATTAATCGTTTTTGTCTAGAGTGGGCGGAAATTATCACGCAGCGTGATGACGCGTTGCGAATCAATTCACCCGTGCAGAAGGACGCTTTCTCAGGCATGAACCGCAGACGTTTTCTTAAATCTTCCATGGCTGTTGCCGCCGTATGCGGAACGTCAGGAGTCGCTTCCTTATTCAGTCAGGCCGCGTTTGCTGAAGACGCGGGCATTGCCGACGGGCAGACACGCCGTTTTGATTATGCCGTGCTGCAGGCGATGGCTCACGATCTGGCGCGCCAGCCGTGGGGCGGCGCCCCGCGCGATCTGCCGCCGACGCTGGCCAATCTCACCCCGCAGGCTTATAACAGCATCCAGTATGACGCCAACCACTCGCTGTGGAACAATATTGAAGAACGCAAACTGGATATCCAGTTTTTCCACGTCGGGATGGGGTTCCGTCGCCGCGTGCGCATGTTCTCTTTAGACGCCGCCACCCAGCAGGCGCGCGAGATCCACTTCCGTCCGGAGCTGTTCAAGTACAATGACGCCGGGGTGGATACCCGCCAGCTGGAAGGGCAGTCCGACCTCGGCTTCGCCGGGTTCCGGGTATTTAAAGCGCCTGAGCTGGCGCGCCGGGATATCGTGGCGTTTCTCGGCGCCAGCTATTTCCGCGCGGTAGACAGCACCTACCAGTATGGCCTCTCGGCCCGTGGGCTGGCGGTGGATACCTTTACCGATACCCCGGAAGAGTTCCCCGATTTCACCTCTTTCTGGTTCGAAACGGTCAAAGGAGACGCCACGGTATTCACCGTTTACGCTCTGCTGGACAGCCCGAGCATCACTGGCGCCTACAAGTTCACCATCCACTGCCAGGATACCCAGGTCATTATGGACGTGGAGAACCATCTCTACGCCCGCAAGGATATCAAACAGCTGGGTATCGCGCCGATGACCAGCATGTTCAGCTGCGGCAACAACGAGCGTCGGATGTGCGATACCATCCACCCGCAGATCCACGACTCCGATCGGCTGTCGATGTGGCTGGGCAACGGCGAATGGGTCTGCCGGCCGTTGAACAACCCGCAGAAGCTGCAGTTCAACGCCTTCCAGGACAAGAACCCGCGCGGCTTTGGTCTGCTGCAGCTGGACCGCGATTTCTCCCACTACCAGGACGTGATGGGCTGGTATAACAAGCGTCCCAGCCTGTGGGTGGAGCCGCGTAACCAGTGGGGCAAAGGGGCGGTCAGCCTGATGGAGATCCCGACCACAGGTGAAACGCTGGATAACATCGTCTGCTTCTGGCAGCCGGAAAAGGCGGTGAAGGCGGGCGACGAACTGGACTTCCGCTACCGTCTCTACTGGAGCGCGCAGCCGCCGGTGAGCACCCCGCTGGCGCGTGTGCTCGCCACCCGCACCGGGATGGGGGGCTTCCCGGAGGGATGGGCGCCGGGGGAACACTACCCGGACAAGTGGGCGCGTCGTTTTGCCATCGACTTTGTCGGCGGCGATCTGAAAGCGGCCGCGCCGCGCGGTATTGAACCGGTGATCACCCTCTCCAGCGGCGAAGCGAAGCAGATTGAGATCCTCTACGTCGAGCCGTTCGATGGCTACCGGATCCTGTTCGACTGGTATCCGACCTCCGACTCGACCGACCCGGTGGAGATGCGTCTGTTCCTGCGCTGTCAGGGAGAAGCCATCAGCGAAACCTGGCTCTATCAGTACTTCCCGCCGGCGCCGGATAAACGTAACTACGTCGACGACCGGATCATGAAATAACCCCGTGACAGCCGTGGCCCCCAGGTACCCCCTGCGGGCCCGTAGAGAGCCCCATGACCACAGACATTCCAGCAGTACCAGAGTCGATCCCGGTGACCGAGGGACTGACGCTTACCGCCATTGATGAGCGTTACGTCAGCGACCTGCACCAGCTGGTGGTGAAAAACCAGCGCTGGCTACAGCAGTCGCTCAGCTGGGCCGGAGAGGTGCGCAGCGAAGAGGAGACCCGCCGCCACGTGCAGGGTAACGTGATGCTGCACCAGCGGGATTACGCCAAAATGTTTTTGCTGTTTCTCGATAAGCGGCCGATTGGCGTTCTGTCGTTCAACCAGATCGAGCCGCAGAATAAGACGGCCTATATTGGCTATTGGATCGATGAAGATTGCCAGGGGCAGGGGTATCTGTCCCGTTCCCTGCAGGCCTTTATCCACTATTATGCACGCAGCGGGCTGGTGCGCCGGTTTGTAATCAAATGTCGGGTGGCGAATACCCGCAGCAACCAGGTGGCGTTGCGTAACGGGTTTGTTCTGGAAGGCTGTCTCCGGCAGGCCGAATATCTGAACGGCAGCTATGACGATCAGAATATCTACGCCCGCATTATTGACCGCGACGAGGCGCTACAGGGCGCCTAACAGCGGCGTTCGGGTGATCTGCTGCTGGCCGTCGAGGGTCTTCGGGCCGCGCAGGTGAATGGCTTCTCCTTCCCGCGCGGCGATCTGCACCTCGTCCCCAAGCGTGACCTGGTGCTCAACGATCACATCGCCGACGATGACAGCCCGACCCTGGATCAGCACGTCGTCGTCAAGCAGAATCGGTCCACCGCGCAGCTGCGCCTCGCCGCCCACCATCGCCCGGTGCTTTAGCAGACAGTTACCTTCAATCACCGCATTCTCCGCAACCTGGGAACTGTAGCGCACAGTGGGAATGGCATCCTCGCCGCGACCCGCGATCAGACGGGCATGCCCGTAAATCCGCGCGTTATCGCACACCCAAACGTCATTCTCCTCGTTTCCCTCAAGCCTGGCGTGGTCAAAGACTTCCGCCCGATGTTCGACAAAAGCGTGCTCGACGTAGGCCTCGCCATAGATCTGCGCCTGATGGAGAATGCGCGACGCGCTGACGGTGGCTCGCTGATAAATCTGCAGCACTTTGTCGCGGTCGGCGGTCAGCCCGCGGGCGGCAATCACCTGACAGTGGGGCAGAAGACGCGCCTCGTCGGCGAGGCGACAGTCACCGCGCACCGTACTCAGGCTAATCGTGACGTTGTCACAAATCTGCGCGTGATGGCTGATCTGCGAGGCGTGAATGGATGCCCGTCCGCTGATGATAGCCCCATGGCTGACCTCGCAGGGGCCATGGAGTCGGGCATCGTCGAGGATGCGCGCCCCGGCGAAGACCACGCTGTTGGCATCGTAGATCCAGCACTCTCCCTGCTGGCTGAGAGCGCTTTCCTCCTCCACCCAGCCGCCTTCGCTGCCCGCTTTGACGTCAGCGAAATCGATAAGCGCCACGATCTGGCGCAGGATGACGCACTGTTTGCCATCCTCTGCCTGGTAACAATACTGCCGGGTCTGTTCGCTGAGACGGTATTTACGCATTCCCGATCCTCATTACTTATGGTTAACATAAACATAGCAAAGATCGCCGTAGCGCGTGGGATAAGGTTCCTTTAGAATGCAACTTCAAATTAAATTGATATCATCAATAAAATGAACAAAACGCATACATCGCGGCAGGTGCTGAATCTGCCGGCGGGTTACTTTGGCATGGTGCTCGGCACCATCGGGATGGGCTTTGCCTGGCGTTACGCCAGCACCCTCTGGCCGGTCAGCCGCAGCATTGGTGATGGGCTGGTGACGCTGGCGATGGCGATGTGGGTCCTGCTCAGCATGGCGTTTATCAGCCGGGCGATCCGCTTTCCGGCGAGTGTGCTGCAGGAGATGCGACATCCCGTCAGCAGCAGCTTCGTCAGCCTGTTTCCCGCCACTACCTTGCTGGTATCGATTGGTCTGGTACCCTGGTGCCGGCCGCTGGCCATCGGGCTGTTTGTGCCGGGCGTGGCGCTGCAGCTCGCCTATGCCGCCTGGCAAAGCGGCGGCCTGTGGCGGGGAAACCATCCTCGCGAGGCCACCACGCCGGGGCTGTATCTGCCTACGGTGGCGAATAATTTTATCAGCGCGATGGCCTGCGGCGCGCTGGGGTTTACCGACGCCGGACTGGTGTTCCTTGGCGCCGGAGTCTTCTCCTGGCTGAGCCTTGAGCCGGCTATCCTCCATCGTCTGCGCAGCGCAGGCGAACTGCCGACCGCGCTGCGCACGTCGTTGGGGATCCAGCTGGCGCCTGCGCTGGTGGCCTGCAGCGCCTGGCTCAGCGTCAACGGCGGGGAGGCTGATACCTTTGCTAAGCTGCTGTTTGGCTACGGTCTGCTGCAGCTGCTGTTTATGCTGCGTCTGATGCCCTGGTATCTTCGCCAGCCGTTCAATGCTTCTTTCTGGAGCTTCTCGTTCGGTATTTCCGCACTGGCCACTACCGGCCTGCATCTGGGCCAGGCGAAGGCGGACGGCTTTTTTCATCATCTGGCGCTGCCGCTCTTTATTTTTAGCAATCTGGTCATTGGCCTGCTGCTGCTGCGCACAGGGCTGCTGTTGGTCAGCGGGAAACTGTTGCTACAGGTCGACCGGGAAACACTCCTGAATAAGAAGGAAGGATCATGACAACGCGTGACGCGGACTATTTTAGTCAAAAATATGGCCTGACCCGCACCCACTCCGAGGTGCTGCATGCCGCGACGATGGTGCCGCCGGGGCGGGCGCTGGATCTGGGCTGCGGCAACGGACGTAACAGCCTTTATCTGGCGGCAAACGGCTTCACGGTGACGGCGTGGGATAAAAATGCGATGAGCATCAATAATCTGGAGACTATTCGCGCCGCCGAAGGGCTGGATAATCTGCAGACCGCGGTAAAAGACCTCAACAGCCTGACCTTTGACGGCGAGTATGATCTGATCCTCTCCACCGTGGTGATGATGTTTCTTGAGGCCGGCGCTATCCCGGGACTCATCGGCAATATGCAGCGTTGCACCGCCGCCGGGGGCTATAACCTGATTGTCGCGGCGATGGACACCGAGGACTATCCCTGCACCGTCGGCTTCCCGTTTGCTTTTAAACCCGATGAACTTCGGGAGTACTACCGGGGCTGGGAATTACTGAAATACAACGAGGACGTCGGTGAGCTGCATCGGACCGACGCCAGCGGCAACCGGATCAAACTGCGCTTCGCCACGCTGCTGGCGCGCAAGCCCGCATAATCCTCAGCGGCGCGTGAAATGGCTGAGATTGACCGCGCCGCCTTGCGCTAATACCCATCGGATAAAGCAGCGCGAAAAGCCTCGCTGAAAAGAGGGTTAAAGGCGACCTGTTCACCTATTAAGTAATTATTTAATAACGTAATGTTGATCCCATCAATATTTGTATATCTTCCTTGACGAAGCCCTCATTTTGTCACAAAACTACTGGGTCTTATCTGCTATAACGTCTGCCGAAAAAACTGCATTTACAGGGATCTCTTTATGCGTACTCGCGTGTTATTTAAAGTCGCCGCTCTGGCGGGGATGTTAGCGTTGACGGGCTGTGCGTCCAAACTGGCGCAGCCGAATCAGTATTCGGGCTTTTTAAAAGATTATTCCAACCTGAAAGAAGCCACCACGGCCTCCGGCAAGTCGGAGCTGCGCTGGATCGACCCAAACTACAATCCGGCTAACTACGATAATGTCGTCTACCATCCGGTAACGTACTATCCGGTACCGAAGCCGACGACCCAGGTCGGTGAAAAGGCGTTGCAGGATATTCTTAATTACACCAACAAACAGCTCAAACAGGCCATTTCCGAGCGTAAACCGCTGGCTACCACCGCCGGCAAGCGTAGCCTTATTTTCCGCGGGGCGATCACCGGGGTGGACTCCAGCAAAGAAGGGCTGCAGTTCTATGAAGTGGTTCCGGTCGCGATGATTGTTGCCGGTACTCAGGCCGCCACCGGCCATCGTACGATGGACACCGACCTCTATTTTGAAGCTGAACTGATTGACGCCAGCACCAACAAGCCGGTGATCAAAGTGGTTCGTAAAGGGGAAGGAAAAACCCTGGCCAATGAAAACACGCCGCTGACCATCGAAACCATGAAGCAGGTGATCGATGCTATGGCGGTCGACGCCGTCAAATTCGACCCTTCCCAGCGGTAATCTCGCCAGCGCCGTCTGCCGACGGCGCTGTTTTATCTTCCGCCGTTTCAGGCCAGCTTTCGGCGCAGCAGCAGCTGTTCCGGTTTGGCAAACATCACCAGATTACCCAACAGGATCAGCGCCAGTCCGATCACGGCGTTGCTGTGCCATACATAGCCTTCATAGACGGTGGAGATGGACAGGGCGACCAGCGGAAACAGCAGCGTACTGTAGGCGGCTTTGCTGGCGCCGATGCGTCCCACAAGGGTGAAATAGGCGCCGAAGGCGACAACTGAGCCGAACAGCGCCAGGTAAAGCAGGGCGCCAAGATAGCTGACGGTCCACTCCGGCATAAAATTATCCCCGCGGAGGAGTGCGATGGCGCCCATCACCAGCGTGCCGTACAGCATCGCCCAGCTGTTGGTGGTCAGCGTCTCCAGCCCCCGCCGCTGGTGACGAATACTGAACATATTGCCCAGCGAAAAGCCGTAAGTGCCCAGCGCGCTCAGACCGATCCCCCACAGTAGCGAAGCGTTCAGCCCGTTGGCCAGCAGGTCATCCCAGAACAGGGTGACGATACCGGCCAGACCGAGCGCGGCGGCAGCCCAGAAGCGTCCCGGCGGCTGCTGACGGAAGAAAAGAAAGCTGTTGATGGCGTTAAACAGCACCGCCATGGAAAAGATCACCGATTCCAGACCTGTGTTGATCCAGGCGGCGGCGGTATAAAAGCACCAGAAATTGAAGCAGAAGACGCAGCAGCCCTGCAGCAGGCAGCAGAGATGGTCCTTCGCGCCCAGCGGCCGCAGACGTCGCGTGACGAGCAGAATCGCCAGCACCGTGACGCTGGCCACGGCGAAACGCCAGAAAATCGATACCGGCGCCGCCACCGGCCCCTGCTGTAAAAAAATCGCAATCCACGTTGTTCCCCAGATAACGACAACGAGTGCATAAAGTAATGCGTTCACCTTGGTTCTCCTCTGCCTGTTGAAGGGAGGAGTATGCCGCCTGCCGCAACCTGCGGCTTTCACCCGCTTGTTGTCGGCTTGCAAATTCTTGCGCTTATTTGTCTTTCGCCGGCGGTGAGGACTGGAAACCGCGCCGCAGTCTCCCTAGACTAGAGTTTTTCCAGACAGGACAGATGCGTGAAGGCGATGGGTTACGGGACGTTTGAAACATTACGGCGACAGAACGCGGTGCTGAAGGGCTCCGTGGAGCTGAATTCCGGTATTCAACTGGCCGCCTGGTATAACAACTGCGATACCGTAACGGTACGCAGCGATCATCATACCTTAAGCCTGTACGTCGCCGATGGTTATGAAAGCTATCAAAAGACGCCGCACGGCTGGAAGAATGGCGGCGGCCCGGATCGCTTTTGCCTGATGCCGAAAGGCGATGAAAGCGTCTGGGATATCCGCGGCGATCTGTCGTTTGTCCATCTCTATTGTACCGATGCGCATCTGCGCCGCGTCGGGGAGGAGGTGTGGGATCGCAGCCCGGCGAACTTCACCCTGCAGGAGAAAACCTTCGCCAGCGATGACAAAATCACCACCGTGTATCGTCAGTTTTTGCTGGCTAATGACTGGCGACAGCCGGCGAACCAGCTGACCCTTAGCGCCGCCAGCAGTTTATTGCTTACCCATCTGATCCAGCACTATTCCACCGTGCAGTGGCGTTTGCCCTCGGTCACCGGGGGACTGGCGCCGGGGGTGAAGCGTCACGTGCTGGCCTGGATCGACGCTCACCTCGATCAGCCACTGACCCTGGCCGACCTGGCGCAGCAGGCGGGACTGAGTGAATTTCATTTTGCCCGTATGTTCCGCCAGTCGCTGAATATGGCTCCGCATCAATATGTGATGCAGCAGCGAATGGCGAAGGCGCAAAACCTGATCTGCCACAGCGCGCTGCCGCTCACCGAGATCGCTCTGGCCTGCGGTTTCAGCTCCGCCAGCCATTTCAGCCATCGGGTGAAAGCCGCCACCGGCCTGACGCCGACCCAGCTACGGGCGGCGCAGCGCGGATAGCACGCCGTAGCTCACTCCGCCGAGCACCACGCCCCAGAATGCGGAGCCAATTCCCGCCAGCGTCACGCCGCTGGCGGTGATCAGAAAGGTCAGCACCGCCGCGTCGCGCTCACTGGCCTGATGTACCGCCTGAAACAGACTACCGCCGATGGTGCCGAGCAACGCCAGGCCGGCCAGCATCTGGATCCACGCTGTCGGCAGGGCCGACATCAGCGCGGTGATCGATCCCCCGAACAGACCGGCCAGCAGATAAAAACCGCCTGCGGCCATGGCCGCCAGCCAACGCTTCTGCGGATCCGGGTGCGCTTCCGGGCTCTGGCAGATGGCGGCGGTGATCGCCGCAATACAGATCGAGTAAACCCCAAACGGCGCCAGCAGCAGCGCCAGCCCCCCGCAGACAACGATCAGCGCGGAGACCGGTACGGCATAGCCTGATGCCTGCAGAGTAGCGAACCCGGGCGCGTTCTGTGAGGCCATGGTCACGAGGAAGAACGGCAGGCCGACGCTGAGCAGCAGCGCCGGGGTAAACTGCGGGGCGATCCATTCCGGCGCCACAAACGCCAGCGGCACAGCGGCGCTGGCCACCTCCCCGGAGGCCGCGGCAATCAGCGCCCCGGCAACCAGCGCGGCGACCACGGCGAAGCGGGGCCACAGCGCCTTACACAGAAGCCAGGCGGCGAGCATGCCGCCGCACAGCAGCAGATGATCCTGGAAGCCGGCGAAGGCCTGCAAACCGAAACGCAGCAGAATGCCGGCCAGCATCGCGGCGGCCAGCGAATGGGGAATGATTTTCATCAGCCGGGCAAACAGGCCGGTAACGCCGCAGAGGACGATCAGCGCATTGGCGAAGATAAATACCCCCACCGCCTCAGGGAGGGTCACCCCCTGCAGGCCGCTGACCAGCAGGGCGGCGCCCGGCGTTGACCAGGCGGTGAGCACCGGCACTTTTCGCCAGCCGCTCAGCGCGAGGGTGCTGACGCCCATGGCGAGGCCCAGGGCCGTCATCCAGCCGGCGATCTGCGCGGGCGTGGCGCCGGCGGCAGCGGCAGCCTGCCAGATGATGGCGGCAGAGCTGGCGTAGCCCACCAGCACGGCGACGAAGCCGGCGAACAGGCTGGGAAGCGGAACGGTAAACGAGCGCATAGTTTTCTCTTGTGCGTTATAACGTCCTATCACTCTATCATTGTGCGTTTTAGCGCACAAGGTTCCTGCGTGGTGAGGGCTGCGCACCGAGGCTCTTGTCGCAAACGGCCCGCGATGCCGCTAATCGCCCTGTTGAATCAGGCAAATGGAGGTATACTCTGGGCTGAAAAATCAGGAGGTAGGATGAATATTGCGCAACATCTGGCGGCCACCCTCAAAAATCTGCGTCAGCAGCGCGGCTGGAGCCTGTCGCGTCTGGCGGAAGAGACCGGGGTGTCGAAAGCCATGCTCGGGCAGATTGAGCGGAATGAATCGAGTCCGACGGTCGCGACCCTGTGGAAGATTGCCACCGGGCTGAACGTGCCGTTTTCGGCGTTTATCGTTCCGGATGACGGCGCGGCGCCCTCCGCGTTTGACCCGCAGCAGCAGGCGATGGTGGTGACCCCGGTCTTCCCGTGGGACCCGGAGTTGCGCTTTGATCATTTCTCGATAACCCTTGCTCCCGGGGCGCTGAGCGAATCGACGCCGCATGAGCAAGGGGTGATTGAGCATGTTGTCGTGATTAGCGGTACCTTGGATCTCTGCTTACAGGGGGAGTGGCACTCGCTGCAGGCGGGTGAGGGTCGGCGCTTCGCCGGCGATGCGGCGCATGCCTACCGGAACAGCGGCGCCCAGGCGGCTCATTTCCATTCGCTTATCCACTATCCAAAAGAAAAAACCGCGGGCGAACCCGCGGCCAGACAAGATGACTGATGATAACCACTCACAACGTGACGAGGAAAATCCGGAATACGTGATGACAGTACTCTGTACGGTGATTTGAGGGAAATATCTTTTCCTTCAATACTTTGCTGAAAACTGAAAATTCGTCGTCCCGCGACGGCGGAAAAGGTTTTCGTCTGCGCCCGGTTCTGACTACAATAGCCGCCATTTCGACCCCCTTATACTGGATAACAACACGCGTATGCGCCTGCACAATCATCGTCTTGAACTTCTTAGTCCTGCCCGCGACGCCGGTATCGCTCGCGAAGCGATCCTTCACGGCGCCGATGCCGTTTATATCGGTGGACCTGGCTTTGGCGCCCGCCACAACGCCAGCAACAGCCTGAGCGACATCGCCGGTCTGGTGCCTTTCGCCCATCGCTTTGGCGCCAAGGTCTTTGTGACGCTGAACACCATTCTGCATGACGATGAGCTGGAGCCGGCGCAGCGGCTGATTACCGATCTCTACGACGCGGGCGTCGATGCGCTGATTGTCCAGGATATGGGGATCATGGAGCTGGATCTGCCGCCGATCGAGCTGCACGCCAGCACCCAGTGCGACATCCGCAGCGTGGAGAAAGCAAAGTTTCTCTCAGACGCCGGTTTCAGCCAGATCGTGCTGGCGCGCGAGCTGAACCTCAGTCAAATCAAAGCCATCTACGAAAATACTGACGCCACCATCGAATTCTTTATCCATGGCGCGCTGTGCGTGGCCTATTCCGGCCAGTGCTACATTTCCCACGCCCAGACCGGACGCAGCGCCAACCGCGGCGACTGCTCGCAGGCCTGCCGCCTGCCGTATACCCTGAAGGACGATCAGGGGCGAGTGGTGGCCTATGAAAAACATCTCCTGTCGATGAAAGACAACGACCAGACCGCCAACCTGGCGGCGCTGATCGATGCCGGGGTGCGCTCCTTCAAAATCGAAGGCCGTTACAAAGACATGAGCTACGTGAAAAACATCACCGCTCACTACCGCCAGATGCTGGACGCCATCATTGAAGACCGCGGCGATCTCGCGCGCGCCTCGGCAGGGCGCACCGAGCATTTCTTTATCCCGTCCACCGATAAAACCTTCCACCGCGGCAGCACCGATTACTTCGTTAATGCCCGTAAAGGCGATATCGGCGCCTTTGATTCGCCAAAATTTATCGGACTGCCGGTGGGCGAAGTGCTGAAGGTGGGTAAAGACCATCTCGACGTTGAGGTCAGCGAACCGTTAACCAACGGCGATGGCCTTAACGTGATGATTAAGCGTGAAGTGGTGGGCTTCCGCGCCAATACCGTGGAAAAAACCGGCGAAAATCGCTATCGGGTGTGGCCGAACGAGATGCCTGCGGACCTGCACAAAGTGCGCCCGCATCAGGCGCTCAACCGCAACCTTGATCACAACTGGCAGCAGGCGCTGCTGAAGACCTCCAGCGAACGCCGCATCGCCGTAGACGTCACCCTAAGCGGCTGGCAGGAGCAGCTGGTTCTCACCATGACCTGTGAAGATGGCGTCAGCGTGACCCACACCCTTGACGGGGAGTTCGCCGAAGCTAACCAGGCGGAGAAAGCGCTGGCCAACCTGCGTGACGGTGTCACAAAACTGGGGCAAACCATTTACTATGCGCGCGAGGTGCAGGTCAATCTGCCGCCGCTGTTTGTGCCCAACAGCCTGCTCAACCAGCTGCGGCGTGAAACGGCCGAAATGCTGGATGACGCGCGGCTCAACGCCTGGCAGCGCGGCACCCGTAAGCCGGTCTCTGTGCCGCCGCCGGTCTACCCGGAGACCCATCTCTCCTTCCTCGCCAACGTCTATAACCATAAGGCGCGGGCGTTCTACCAGCGCTATGGCGTGCAGCTGATTGACGCCGCCTATGAAGCGCACGAAGAGAAGGGCGATGTGCCGGTGATGATCACCAAACATTGCCTGCGCTTTGCCTTCAACCTCTGTCCGAAACAGGCGAAAGGCTCCATCAAGAGCTGGAAAGCCACGCCGATGCAGCTGATCCATGGCGATGAAGTGCTAACCCTGAAGTTTGACTGCCGTCCGTGCGAAATGCACGTGGTCGGCAAGATCAAAAACCATATCCTCAAAATGCCGCACCCGGGTAGCATCGTGGCCTCCGTCAGCCCGGACGAGCTGATGAAGACCCTGCCGAAGCGCAAAGGGGCCTGATCCGCGGCGACGCTACTGGCTGTGTGATGCCCGCGGTTTGCGGGCGTCCTGCCAGCGGTGATGCTCGCGCAGGTCGGCGGCGTTCTCTTCGCACCGGCTGCGAAGCTCATCGCTATCCGCCTCGTGCAGCAGCTGCTGCTCGAGGCTCTGTACCGGAAAGTAATCGTGCCCCTGACGGTGGGCCAGCAGATGCCCGGAAAAAAGCGCGCACAGCAACAGCAGGGCGCTCATGCTTTTCCTCAACATACCTTTTCTCTGTGAATCAATGGCGTGGGCTTACTATGCCAGGCGCTGTGCAGGTTTTTTTCCCGGTTTATCAAAGAAGGGCAAGGGTTTGTCAATGTCTGCTGAAAGAGGGTGAAAAAAGCCTGGCGCAGAAGGCCAGGCGTGACGGATTACGCTTTTGGCGGCCGTGGTTTCCCGCTGTGCTCACCGCCTTTTGGCGGCTGCTTACCATCAGGCTGCGGTTGTTTGCCGTCTCGTTGCGGCTGCTTGCCATCATGCCGCGGCTGCTTGCCGTTATGGTGCGCTTGCTTACCGTCGTGCTGGCCGTTTTTCGCCGCCGATTTACCCTGATGCTGCGCGCTTTTTTCTGGCGGCGGCGGGTTGTCGGCAGCGAAAGCCCATGACGATATTCCCAGGGTCATCGCGGCAGACAGTAAAGCTAACTTCTTCATAGCAATATCCTTTCTTCTGATGTGTCCGCGTATTTCAGCAAGTAAAAGTGAAGACAAGATGGAGAGCTCCGGATCCGGATGACTCTGCATCCTGGTTCAAACTTTAAGACCTGCGGCGGTCATCAGCAGGCGAAACAGCAGGCTGATGGCGGCCAGCGTCAGCACGCTGCCTCCCCACAGCGCGATCAGCCACAGCAGACGTTTGGACCAGACGGTTTTCATCAATGATAACCCTCCCCTGGCTGGACTTTGCCGCGGAACACGTAATAACTCCAGCAGGTATAGCCAAGAATAACCGGAATAATCAGCAGCGCGCCCACCAGCATAAAGCCCTGGCTTTGCGGCGGGGCGGCGGCCTGCCACAAGGTAATCGATGGCGGAATAATATGCGGCCAGATGCTGATCCCCAGGCCGCTAAAGCCGAGAAACACCAGGCCCAGCGTTAGGGTGAAAGGCGAGACATGACGGTCGTGCAGAGGCAGTGTGCGCCACAGCCAGGCGCTAATCAGGAGCACCAGCAGCGGCACCGGCAGCAGGAAATAGAGATTCGGCAGGCTGAACCAGCGGGCGGCGATCGCCGGGTGCGCCAGCGGCGTCCACAGGCTGATGACGGCAAACACCGCCAGCAGGGCAACCAGCAACTGTCGAGACGCGCTGCGCATCCGCTGCTGCAGCGCGCCTTCGCTCTTCATCACCAGCCAGGTGGCGCCGAGCAGCGCATAGGCCACGCACAGCCCGAGTCCGCAAAACAGGCTGAACGGGGTCAGCCAGTCAAACATGCCGCCGCTGAAGGCGCGACCGCTGACGGTAAAACCGTCGATCACCGCTCCGACCACCACGCCCTGGCTGAAGGTCGCCAGCAGGGAACCGCCAAAGAAGGCGCGGTCCCAGAATGGCCGGTGCGACGGCGTGGCCTGGAAACGAAATTCAAAGGCCACGCCGCGAAAGATGAGGCCGATCAGCATCAGGGTCAGGGGGATCGACAGGGCGTCGATTATCACCGCGTAGGCGAGGGGAAAGGCGCCAAACAGACCGGCGCCGCCCAGCACCAGCCAGGTCTCATTGCCATCCCATACCGGGGCGACGCTGTTCACCATCACGTCGCGCTCTGTGCTGCCCCGGACCGTGCCGAACAGCATGCCAATGCCCAGATCAAAGCCGTCCATGACGATGTACATCAGCGTGGCAAAGACGATAATCACGAACCAGATCACCGATAATTCGATACCCATTAGCGGGACTCCTTCTGCAGATAACCTTCAGTAGCGGCGGACAGCGGGCGGGCTGGCGTACCGGTTGTCGCGGGTTGCACCTCCTGCGGCCCCTTGCGGATCAGGCGCAGCATGTAGCTGTAGCCGACCCCGAAGACGGCGCTGTAAACCACAATAAAGGTCAACAAACTGACCGACATATGCAGATCGCCGTGGGCGGAAACCGCCTCGGCGGTGCGCTGAACGCCATACACCACCCATGGCTGGCGGCCCACTTCGGTGGTCACCCAGCCGGCGAGAATCGCAATCAGTCCTGAGGGGCCCATCCACAGGGCAAAGCGCAGAAACGGCCGCGAGTGGTACAGCCGGTCGCCGCGGCGCAGCCACAGGGCCAGCGCTCCGAGCAGCAGCATCAGCATGCCGAGACCAGCCATCAGGCGAAATGACCAGAACACCACGGTGGAGTTTGGCCGATCCTCAGGGGCGAACTCCTTCAGCGCCGGCACCTGTTTATCCAGACTGTGGGTGAGGATCAGACTGCCCAGCGCCGGGATCTCAAGCCCGTAGCGGGTGCGCTCCTGCTCCATATCTGGCCAGCCAAACAATAATAACGGCGTCGGCTCGCCGGGCGGGTTTTCCCAGTGGCCCTCAATGGCGGCGATTTTTGCCGGCTGGTGTTTCAGGGTGTTCAGGCCATGCATATCGCCGATCAGCGCCTGGACCGGCGCGACCAGCAGCGTCATCCATAGCGCCATGGAGAACATCTTGCGGATCGCTGGCGACTGATTGCCGCGCAGCAGATGCCAGGCCGCCGAGGCGCCGACAAACAGCGCGCTGCTGAGAAATGCCGCCACCGTCATGTGCAGCAAGCGGTAGGGGAAAGACGGGTTAAAGATCACCGCCAGCCAGTCGACGGGCACCACCTGGCCATCGACGATCTCAAACCCCTGCGGGGTCTGCATCCAGCTGTTGGAAGCGAGGATCCAGAAGGTCGAGATGATAGTCCCCAGCGCCACCATGCAGGTGGCGAAAAAGTGCAGCCCTGGCCCCACGCGGTTCCAGCCGAAGAGCATGACCCCGAGAAAACCGGCTTCCAGAAAGAACGCCGTCAGGACTTCATAGGTCAGCAGGGGGCCGGTGATGCTGCCCGCGAACTGCGAAAAACCGCTCCAGTTAGTGCCGAACTGATAGGCCATCACCAGCCCGGACACCACTCCCATACCGAAGTTGACGGCGAAGATCTTCGACCAGAAATGGTACAGCGAGCGCCAGGTGGGATTTTTGCTTTTCAGCCACAGGCCTTCGAGAACCGCCAGGTAGCTTGCCAGGCCAATGGTGATGGCGGGAAAGATAATATGAAACGAGACCGTAAAGGCGAATTGAATTCGCGCCAGATGGAATGCATCAAGACCGAACATGCAGGACTCCACAACAAAATTGATTCAGCGCAATTTTAGGCAGGGTGGCGGCAAGGGGGCAGAGGCAGTCGGTTCATTTTTTATCATAACAGTTGGCGGCTGTTATGATCTTTTTGCCGGTCTCCGGGGACCGCCAACATGGAGATCCCCCGGGTAAAAGCGTCATTTTAAACGCTGAAAGCAAAGCCAGATTGTTGGCCAGGAAAATATTAATAATCTATTTCACTGTATTTTCGTAGTCTTACGGATCAGCTTAGACCTGTAGCTGTCCGGGAAAGCGCGGTCGTTTAATTTTTGTGAGCAATATCCTCTGATTACGACAGATATAGCATTTTATTATCTGTTCTTTATTAATGAATTTAACGTCTGCACACGTTTGCTAGTATGAGAATCAGTAAAAAGGATGAGGCAGTTAATTATGAATTAAATAATTTTAAATTGTCGTGTTTAGCCGTGCTTTGTATTTTATTCTCAGGATATCAATAAAAGGGAATGGTCATGTCAGAAAAAGGATTACATAGCTTATGTATTACCATCGGTATCATGTTCATTTTTTGGTTATGCATCATATCGTTTTTTTGGACAATTTTCTCGTAAACCTTTCCTGAGGGCGTTCTGTGTGACCTGGTTGCGCTGTTTTACATAACAGTTACTTAAAAGTGTTAATTTATAACAACTGATATATGATAAAGGGAGGTTGCAGCAAGGAAAGGGTGACAATGAAAAAGTATCAACAGCTGGCGCAGCAGCTAACCGACCAGATCGCGCTTGGCGTCTGGTTGCCGGGCGATCGGCTCCCCTCGCTGCGCGAGCAGGTGGTCAGCAGCGGCATGAGCTTTATGACCGTCAGCCATGCCTATCAGCTACTGGAAAGCCAGGGGCGCATCGTCGCCCGACCGCAGTCGGGATATTACGTCGCCCCCCAGCCGGTGAAGCTTCGTCAGCCGGCGCCGCCTGCTCAGGTGACCCGCGATGAAGCGGTCGATATCAATACTTACATCTTTGAGGTGCTCCAGGCCAGCCGCCAGGCGTCAATGCTGCCCTTTGCCTCGGCCTTCCCAGACCCGCGTCTCTTTCCACTCCAGCAGCTTAACCGTTCGCTGGCGCAGGTGAGTAAAACCGCCACCGCCATGAGCGTGATTGAGAACCTGCCGCCGGGCAACGCGGAGCTACGGCACGCCATTGCCCGGCGCTATGCCCTGCAGGGGATGAACGTCTCGCCCGACGAGATCGTCATTACCGCCGGAGCGCTGGAGGCGCTAAACCTCAGCCTGCAGGCGGTGACCGAGCCCGGCGACTGGGTGGTGGTGGAGAATCCCTGTTTCTACGGAGCCCTGCAGGCGCTGGAGAGGCTGCGTCTGAAGGCGCTGTCGGTGGCCACCGACGTCAAAGAGGGCATTGACCTGACGGCGCTGGAGGCGGCCCTGCAAAACTATCCGGTCAAGGCCTGCTGGCTGATGACCAACGGCCAGAACCCGCTCGGCTTCACCCTCAGCGCCGAAAAAAAAGCAGCGCTGGTGGCGCTGCTGGCGCGCTATAACGTAATGCTGATTGAAGATGATGTTTACAGCGAGCTCTACTTTGGCCGCGAGAAGCCGTTGCCGGCGAAGTTCTGGGATCAACAGGATATGACGCTGCACTGCAGTTCGTTTTCAAAATGTCTGGTGCCCGGCTTTCGCATCGGCTGGGTGGCGGCCGGGAAACAGGCGCGGCGGATCCAGCAGCTGCAGCTGATGAGTACACTCTCCACCAGCTCGCCGATGCAGTTAGCCCTGGTGGATTACCTGTCGACCAAACGCTATGACGCCCATCTGCGCCGTCTCCGCCGCCAGCTGGCGGAACGTAAACAGCAGGCCTGGCAGGCGCTGCTGCGCCATCTGCCGCCGGAGGTCACCATCCATCACAGCGACAGCGGCTATTTTCTGTGGATCGAACTACCGGAAGGGGCCGACGCCAGCGTGCTGAGCGCCAGGGCGCTGGCGTCGCACATCAGCATCGCCCCGGGAAAAATGTTCTCCACCTCCGCCAGCTGGACCTCGTTTTTCCGCTTTAATACCGCCTGGGGCTGGGGAGAACGCGAAGAGCAGGGGGTGAAGCGCCTGGGCGAGCTAATTCGTGAGCAGCTTTCCTGAACGCTTTGGCTATTATTCGCCGCGATAAACAATCGCTAAAAATAAACGAAGATGGATTTTTATCGAGGCCGGTCATTATTTTACCGGCGCTCACCATAGGAAATACGCATACCCCTCCTTTTTCTCTAACTCGTTGTCTATAATCCATAAAGTCAGTCTTGTGTTGGCGATTTTTGCGTAATGCGTCCCGGGTCACAACCTGAATAAATTCCCCCGAGGGCGTTAATCCGCTGACTACCCTTATTTCAGGAGATATTTTTACGGCACGGCTGCCGCTAATTCCCTTGTGACAGGAGTAACACCTGATGAGCAAAAAATTGGCCCGTTGCAGCCTTTATGTGCTGGGGATGGCCTGCCTGACCGTCCAGGCGGCTGAACCACTCACCTCGCTGGATAAACCGGAAGGGCGGCTGGATATTATTGCCTGGCCGGGGTATATCGAACGCGGTCAGACCGACAAGCAGTACGACTGGGTCAGCCAGTTTGAAAAAGAGACCGGCTGTCAGGTTAATGTGAAAACTGCCGCCACCTCTGACGAAATGGTTAGCCTGATGGCCAAGGGCGGCTACGATCTGGTGACTGCCTCGGGCGATGCTTCGCTGCGTCTGATCATGGGCAAACGCGTTCAACCGATTAACACAGCGCTGATTGCCGGGTGGCACACTCTCGACCCGCGCATTGCGCAAGGGGCATGGTTTAACGTCGGGGGCAAAGTTTACGGCACGCCGTATCAGTGGGGACCGAATCTGCTGATGTACAACACCCGCGTATTCCCGACGCCGCCGGACAGCTGGAGCGTGGTCTTCGTGAAGCAGGATCTTCCGGATGGCAAAACCAATCAGGGGCGGGTGCAGGCCTATGATGGCCCGATCTATATCGCCGACGCTGCGCTGTTTGTCAAAGCCACCCAACCGCAGCTGGGGATCGAAGATCCCTATCAACTGACCGAAACCCAGTACAACGCGGTGCTGAAGGTGCTGCGTGACCAGCAACCGCTGATCCACCGCTACTGGCATGACGCCACCGTGCAGATGAACGACTTCAAAAACGAAGGGGTGGCCGCCTCCAGCTCGTGGCCCTATCAGGCCAACGGCCTGAAGGCGGAAGGCCAGCCTGTCGCTACCGTATTTCCGAAGGAGGGGGTGACCGGCTGGGCGGATACCACCATGCTGCACAGCGAGGCGAAGCACCCGGTCTGCGCTTATAAATGGATGAACTGGTCGCTCACGCCGAAGGTGCAGGGCGATGTAGCGGCCTGGTTCGGCTCGCTACCGGTGGTGCCTGAGGGCTGTAAAGCCAGCGCGCTGCTCGGAGAGAAGGGCTGTGAGACCAACGGCTACGACCAGTTTGCCCGCATCCACTTCTGGAAAACGCCGGTTGCCGAGGGGGGGAAATACGTTCCCTACAGCCGCTGGACGCAGGACTACATTGCGATAATGGGCGGCCGCTAAGGATCGGAGGCAAACAATGACGTACGCGGTCGAGTTTCAGAATGTATCGCGCCTGTATGGCGATGTGCGGGCGGTGGACGGGGTCAGCATTGGTATCCGCGACGGCGAGTTTTTCTCCATGCTGGGACCTTCGGGCTCGGGGAAAACCACCTGCCTGCGGCTGATTGCCGGTTTTGAGCAGCTCTCCGGCGGCACCATCCGGATCTTCGGTCAGCCGGCCAGCGAGCTGCCGCCCTGGCAGCGGGACGTCAATACCGTGTTCCAGGACTATGCGCTGTTTCCCCATATGTCGATCCTCGACAATGTCGCTTACGGCCTGATGGTCAAAGGCGTGGCGAAGAAAGCGCGCCATGCCCGCGCCCAGGAGGCGCTGGAGAAGGTGGCCCTCGGTTTTGCGCACCATCGCAAGCCCTCCCAGCTCTCTGGCGGTCAGCGGCAGCGGGTCGCCATCGCCCGGGCGCTGGTGAACCAGCCGCGGGTGCTGCTGCTCGACGAGCCGCTGGGCGCCCTGGATTTAAAGCTGCGCGAGCAGATGCAGGTGGAGCTGAAAAAGCTGCAGCAGTCGCTGGGGATCACCTTCATCTTCGTCACCCACGACCAGAGCGAAGCGCTGTCGATGTCCGATCGCGTGGCGGTGTTTAACAACGGGCGCATTGAGCAGGTGGATGCCCCGCAGGATCTTTATCTGCATCCGAAGACTGCCTTTGTCGCCGGTTTTGTCGGCACCGCCAACGTCTTTGAGGCCGAGGCGGCCCGACGGCTCTGCGGCCTGGCGGGCTGCTGGTCGCTGCGCCCGGAACATGTTCGCCTGCAGGGCGGCGGCGAAGTGCAGGTGCAGGGCGTGGTGCAGGCGGTACAGTATCAGGGGGCGGCAACGCGGATCGAGCTCCGGCTGGCGGATGGCGACAAGCTGCTGGTCAGTCAGGCCAATATCGACGGCGCGGCGGCGGCGAGCGTTCCGCGAACCGGGCAAACGGTGCAGGCGTCATGGTCGCGCGCGGCGATGACCCCGCTGGAAAGCGGAGGCTGAGATGACCATGGCGATTGTTCTTGCGCAGGCCGGACGCGTATCGGGGATCTTCTGGCGCCGGCCGGCGCTGGGCCTGTTTTTGCTGCTGCTTGGGCCGTTGATGTGGTTTGGCATCGTCTACCTGGGATCGCTGCTGACCCTGCTGTGGCAGAGTATCTATACTTTTGACGACTTCACCATGTCGGTGACCAGCGACTTCACGCTGGCCAATCTGCAGGCGCTGTTCAACCCTGCCAACTACGATATTATCGTTCGCACCCTGGTCATGGCGCTGTGCGTGACGCTGGCCAGTGCCCTGCTGGCGCTGCCGATGGCCTGGTATATGGCGCGCTACACCAGCGGCAAAATGAAGGCCTTCTTTTATATCGCGGTCATGCTGCCGATGTGGGCCAGCTATATCGTCAAAGCCTACGCGTGGGTGCTGCTGTTGGCCAAAGATGGCGTGGCGCAGTGGTTCCTCGGCCATCTCGGGCTGGAAGGGGCGCTGAACGCTCTGCTGACCATCCCGGCGGTGGGCGGCAACACCTTATCCACCTCCGGACTCGGACGCTTCCTGGTCTTCGTCTACATCTGGCTGCCTTTTATGATCCTGCCGGTGCAGGCGGCGCTGGAGCGTATCCCGGGCTCTTTGCTGCAGGCCTCGGCCGATCTTGGCGCCGCCCCGCGGCAGACCTTCCGCTACGTGGTCCTGCCGCTGGCTATTCCCGGGATTGCCGCCGGGTCGATCTTCACCTTTTCGCTGACGCTGGGCGATTTTATCGTGCCGCAGCTGGTCGGCCCGCCGGGGTACTTTATCGGCAATATGGTTTACTCGCAGCAGGGGGCGATCGGCAATATGCCGATGGCGGCGGCGTTTACCCTCGTGCCGATCGTGCTGATTGCCCTTTATCTGGCGTTCGTGAAACGTCTGGGAGCCTTCGATGCACTCTGAACGCGCACCCTGGTATCTGAAACTGGCGACATGGGGCGGGGTGGTCTTTCTCCACTTTCCGCTGCTGATCATCGCCATCTATGCTTTTAATACGGAAGATGCCGCCTTCAGTTTTCCGCCGCAGGGGCTGACGCTGCGCTGGTTCAGCGAGGCGGCAGGGCGCAGCGATATTCTGGAGGCAGTGACGTTGTCACTTAAAATTGCCGCCCTGTCGACGTCCATTGCCTTAGTGCTTGGCACGCTTGCTGCAGGAGCCCTGTGGCGGAGCACCTTTTTTGGTAAGAACGCGGTGTCGCTACTGCTGCTGCTGCCCATCGCCCTGCCGGGGATTATTACCGGCCTGGCGCTCCTGACCGCCTTTAAAGCGGTCGGCCTTGAGCCTGGGCTGCTGACCATCGTGGTGGGGCACGCGACCTTCTGCGTGGTGGTGGTGTTTAACAACGTCATCGCCCGCTTCCGCCGGACCTCCTGGAGCCTGGTGGAGGCCTCGATGGATTTGGGGGCGACCGGCTGGCAGACCTTTCGCTACGTGGTGCTGCCCAATCTGGGATCGGCGCTGCTGGCGGGCGGGATGCTGGCATTCGCCCTGTCATTTGATGAAATCATCGTCACGACTTTTACCGCGGGGCATGAGCGAACTTTGCCGCTGTGGTTACTGAATCAGCTGGGGCGGCCGCGAGATGTGCCCGTCACCAACGTTGTCGCGCTGTTGGTGATGCTGGTAACAACGATACCAATCTTAGGGGCCTGGTGGCTCACCCGCGACGGCGATAACGTCGCCGGAAACGGGAAATAAAACCATGAAACAGGATAATGCTATGCAACACAACCTCTTGATAAACGGTAAGTTAGTGGCAGGTGAAGGCGAGAAGGTGCCGGTATACAACCCTGCGACCGGCGATGTGATCCTGGAGATTGCCGAAGCGACAGCGGCCCAGGTGGATGCCGCCGTTGAGGCGGCGGATCGGGCGTTCGACGCCTGGAGCCAGACGACGCCGAAAACGCGCGCGGAATGTCTGCTGAAGCTGGCGGATGCCATCGCGGCGCAGGCGGAGAACCTGGCGCAGCTGGAGTCGCTGAACTGCGGCAAGCCGCTGCACTGCGTGCTTAACGATGAGATGCCGGCCATTGCGGACGTTTTCCGCTTCTTCGCCGGCGCCGCCCGCTGCCTGCCGGGAATGGCGGCCGGAGAGTATCTGGAAGGGCATACCTCGATGATCCGTCGCGACCCGGTGGGCGTGGTGGCCTCCATCGCGCCGTGGAACTATCCCCTGATGATGGCGGCCTGGAAGCTGGGCCCGGCGCTGGCGGCAGGCAACTGCGTGGTGATAAAACCCTCCGAGATCACCCCGCTGACGGCGCTGAAGCTGGCAGAGCTGGCAAAAGATATCTTCCCGGAAGGGGTGGTCAACGTACTGTTCGGCCGCGGCAAAACGGTGGGCGATCCGCTGACCGCCCACGCGAAGGTGCGAATGGTTTCCCTGACCGGGTCGATTGCCACCGGCGCGCATATCATCGGCCATACCGCCTCGTCGATTAAACGTACCCATATGGAGCTGGGCGGTAAGGCGCCGGTCATCGTCTTTGACGACGCGGATATCGATGCGGTGGTGGATGGCGTTCGGACCTTCGGGTTTTATAACGCCGGCCAGGACTGTACGGCCGCCTGCCGGATCTACGCCCAACAGGGTATTTATGAGCAGCTGGTGGAGAAGCTCGGGGCGGCGGTGGCCAGCCTGAAAATGGGGGCGCCGGAGGATGCCGCCACCGAGCTGGGACCGCTGAGCTCGCTGGCCCATCTTGAGCGCGTTAGCGCCGCGGTGGAAGCCGCCAAGGCGCTACCGCATATTAAAGTGGTGACCGGCGGCAATCGGGCGGACGGCGCGGGCTATTATTTCCAGCCGACGCTGCTCGCCGGCGCCCGGCAGGAAGACGCCATCGTGCAGCGCGAAGTGTTTGGCCCGGTGGTCAGCGTGACGCCTTTCAGCGATGAAGCGCAGGCCCTGAGCTGGGCAAATGACTCCCAGTATGGTCTGGCCTCTTCGGTGTGGACGAAAGATGTTGGCCGCGCCCACCGGCTCAGCGCCAGGCTGCAGTACGGCTGCACCTGGGTCAATACCCACTTTATGCTGGTGAGTGAAATGCCGCATGGCGGCCAGAAGCTGTCGGGCTATGGGAAAGACATGTCGATGTACGGCCTTGAGGATTACACCGTGGTCCGCCATGTGATGGTTAAACATGGCTAACGGATTGACCCATAAGCGGCAACGAATGATTACGCAATGGGTGTGTTAGTTCGCTAATAGTCACGATGGCAAAAATGGTTAAAACTCGCGGCGGGGAATGTGAGATTATTCTGATACCCCTTCAAGAGCTAAGCCATCGTGAGTGCCGGAGATAAGCGCCGGATGGGGTTCGCCAGTCACCCTGGGCGCGTCGCGCCCGGCGGGTGAGGCGGCAACGTCGCGGTTTGCGACCCAATACCGGCCCCTGCCTGATGGCAGGGGCTTTTTTTATGTCCGCACTAAGCCAGGAAGAGGAGTATGCCAGCGATGCTGGCGCAGGAAGGAAATCGCGTTAACCGTGTTCAGCGCTTGGTTTTTTTGCTCGGCAAGCTGGCGCTGCGACGGTCCCGTATATAGGAAATAAGATTATACACCGCCGCGACCAGCAGGATCAGCGCGATGACCAGGGTGATGATTCCGGACATATCCACCTCGAAATAGAAAAGCGCACAGCGCTAAAAACATTACCAATAGTTATGAATGTAAGTATTCTCTCAAGAGAAGGCAAATGATATTTGTTGTCATTTAGCGCTATTAGGGGCCCTCGCCAGCGAGGCCTGACATGAAAAGGTTAAGTTACAACGGCTTGTAGCCGCCTTTTATCTTATTAAGATCCAGCGCCTGCGCGGTATATCGCATTTTCGGCCAACGCGCGATAATCTTTTGGTTTGCGATTGGCGAAATATTATCTTTATCAGACGAATCAGATTGCGCTGAACAGAAACTATTTCACGACGATAAATAAGGCTTTTATATTTACGGTTAACGGGTAATATTTATTCGCAATATTTAATAACCGGCGCGTCAATCCGCCATACGCGCCAGCGCGGTGGCGCACGCTCCCGGGTTTGACTTTCCGCCGCCGCTCATGCGATCATTTCACGCATATTCGGTTTTAACGTTGATGTCGCTGTGAAAATTTTTGCTTTTATTCTGCTGGCTGTCGGCACCGTGGCGCTGAGCTATGGTAACGCGCCAGCAAAACGTATTCAGGGCTGTGAGAGCGCGGGAGTGGGGCAGGCCGTTTGCGCCGCCGCCGAATGGGATAGTGAGAAAGTGAATGTTTTGCCTCATTATAACCCTGCACTAAACAAGGTTATTTTCGCAGGCCACTCAGCCCGTATTGTTTATGACCCTAATATAGGCGCGAGCCTCCGCACGTAAAAAAGCAGCCCAGAGGGCTGCTTTTTTAGGTTTCGTTGCTGAGTAAAATGATTAAAACCAGCCAAATCTCACTGACAGCAGGCTGATAAGCGCGAACGCGGCGCAGACATTAATCATAACGACGGTCTTGCTGGAGACATCCATAACGCCACCTTAATGAGTAAGTCCCTAAAGGTATAGTACGGCGGGCGCGGTTGCGCTATCGGATTAAGACGAATCGGGCTTTGTTCTGAATATTCAGCCCGATTCTGAATTTGTTATACAGGTATCTCTGAATCACGACGTCATGGCAGATAATTATCCCACCATGGAACGCTCCTCAGGGAAGGAAAACGAAGAATGACGTTATATCAAAAAATGTTGGTGTTTTACGCCATTATGGGCGTGATCTGCGCCGTAATTAGCTGGTTTTTAACCAAAGAGAGTTGGGTGATCCGCCTGCTGGCGGCCCTGTTGATCGGCGCCACCTGGCCGTTCAGCTTCCCGATGGCGCTACTCGTCTCGCTGTTTTAACGCTCCGGCGGCGGACGACAGAAAAGGGTGGCGGCAAGGATAAGGTTACTGTATAAAAACACAGTAACCTTATCATGGAGGCAAACAGGTGAACGGTTTCTTTTCGTCCGTCGCAGGCGCCACATTGCGCTGGCTCGATCTTCCGGGAGAGGGGCTTCCGCTGGTGTTTATCCACGGCCTCGGCTGCGCGTCATCTTACGACTATCCCCGCGTCGCCAGCGCCCCCGCGCTCAACGGGCGGCGCAAAATACTTATCGATCTACCGGGCTTCGGCTATAGCGATAAACCGCACGACTTTAGTTACAACATACATAGCCAGGCGCAAACGGTGGAGCAAGTCCTCGACCACCTGCGCCTGCAGCGCTTCGCGCTGTACGGGCATAGCATGGGGGGAAGCATCGCCATCGAAGCGGCAGGGTTGCTGGCGGAGCGGGTGACCACGCTGCTGGTTTCTGAACCCAACCTGTTCGCCGGAGGCGGCGAGTACAGTAGGCGCATAGCGGCGCAGTCAGAGGCGGCCTTTATGGCCGAAGGTTACGCCAGGATGCTGGCGGAAGAGCGCTCGCCCTGGGCCGGCTGTTTGCAAAACAGCGCCCCCTGGGCCGTCTGGCGAGCCGCCAGCAGCCTGATACACGGCAGCGACACCCCCTGGTTTATCCAGCTCTGCCAGCTGCGCTGTCAGAAGGTGCTGATCGTCGGCGAGCAGTCGCTCCCTTATGCGGATATCGAACGGGTAGAGGCGCAAGGGATCCCGGTCGGGATTGTGCCCCACGCGGGGCACTCGATGGCGTGGGAAAACCCGGAAGGGCTGGCGCAGCTCATCGCCAGCCACGGCTAAGGGGGAGTCAGCGTCAGAATGGCAGTTCGCGAGGCTGGGTCTGGAGCGTTATCCAGCGCAGCTCGGTAAATTCCGCAATCCCGGCCCGACCGCCGAACCGGCCATAGCCGGAGGCTTTGCAACCGCCAAACGGCATTTGCGCTTCATCATGAACGGTTGGACCATTGATATGGCAGATGCCGGTTTGCAGACGTTGCGCCAGGTTCCACGCTCTGGCGCTGTCGCGGCTGTAGACCGCAGCGGAAAGGCCATAGTCGCTGTCGTTGGCTACCGCCAGCGCCTCTTCGTCGTTATTAACGCGAATAATCGCTTTTACCGGGCCGAAGGACTCTTCGTTCCACAGCCGCATCTCGCGGGTGACGCCGTCCAGCAAGGTAGGCGCCATGTGGGTATCGCTGGCTTTGCCGCCGGTCAGCAGGCGGGCGCCTTTGGCTAAGGCATCGTCGATTAACGCGTTGCAGCGGGTGACGGTGTTCATGTCGACCACCGGGCCGGTCAGGCTGGCGGGGAGAGAAGCGGCGCGCCTGGTCAGCAGAGGGATAAAGCGCTCCGCCACGGCGTTGTCGACAATAATGCGCTCGGTGGACATGCAGATCTGTCCGGCGTTGGCGAAGGCGCCAAAAATGGCGCCCGCCGCCGCCTGCTCAATGTCGGCATCGTCGAGGACCAGCAGCGGCGCTTTGCCACCGAGCTCCAGCACCGCCGGTTTCAGATACTGCCCGCAGGTGCGGGCGATAATCCGCCCCACCGGTGTGGAGCCGGTAAAGTTGACGCGCCGCACCGCCGGATGGGCGATCAGCGACTCCACCAGCGCCGGCGCGTCTTGAGGCGCGCAGGTGAGATAGTTCACCACGCCCGGCGGGAAGCCCGCCGCGTCGAGGGCGTCGATAATCAATCCTTGTGTAGCCGGGGAGAGCTCAGCGCCCTTGAGGATCACCGTGTTGCCGCAGGCCAGCGGCGTCGCCAGCGCCCGGGTGGCAAGGATCAGCGGCGCGTTCCACGGCGCCATGCCCAGCACCACGCCGGCACCCTGGCGGACCCCCATCGCCAGATTGCCCGGCACGTTGGATGGAATGATCTGCCCTTCGATCTGGGTGGTCAGCGCCGCCGCTTCGCGCAGGATATCGGCCGCCAGATGGACGTTAAATCCCGCCCAGTGGGCGGTGGCGCCGGTCTCCGCCGCCATGGCGGCGATAAATTTAGCTTCCCGCAGCAGCATATGCTCCGCCGCGTCGAGCAGTAAGCGTCGCCGTTCCGCCGGGGATGTATCGCGCCACTGCGGGAAGGCGCTGGCCGCGGCCTCGACGCAGCGTTTACCGTCGACGAGGCTGGCGGCAGCGGCAACCGAGGCGACGTCATCGTGGGCAGGGTGGCGCCGGGTAAAGGTCCGACGGTCTTCGGCATCGTGCCACTGGCCGGCAATGTACAGATTGCAGGTGATTGTCATGGAGGTAACCTCTTATTCTGCGGTTCCTCCAGTGTACCGGTCGCGGCTGGCGGCGAGCGTGAGCGGGGCGGTTATCGCACATTTTTTTGCCGGAATTGTGCATAGCTCACAACATCCCAACCGTACCTGGTGCAAAAAGCAGCGCGACGCCGATTAAACCAGCAAATTCAGCGCGATTGGCATAAGGTGATAGCCATTGATTATTTGCCGGGGGCCAGGGGCTGTGCTGTTATTACGGTTCTTATAATCAATAATCAGGACTTATAACCATGTCTACAGGGAAAACCACGCTGGCGCTGCTGCTGAGCGCGCTGCTGCCGGCCAGCGCCGCATGGGCCGCGGGCAATGACACGCTGGTCTATTGCTCAGAGGCCTCCCCGGAGTCCTTCAACCCGCAGATCGCCAGCTCCGGCCCGTCGTTCGTCGCCAGCTCGCAGGTGCTGTATAACCGTCTGGTCACCTTTGACCCGGTGAAGAACACGCCGATCCCGTCGCTGGCCACCGAGTGGCATGTCTCTGAAGATGGCAAAACCTGGACCTTCACGCTGCGTCAGGGGGTGAAGTTCAACAGCAATAAATTCTTCAAACCGACCCGCGATTTTAACGCCGACGACGTCCTGTTTTCGGTACTGCGCCAGATGGATCCTCAGCATCCTTATCACAAGGTGTCGCAGGGGAACTATGAGTACTTCCACGACGTGGGCCTCGATAAGCTGATTAAGTCGGTTAAAAAGGTCGATGACTATCACGTCCAGTTTGTGCTCAATCAGCCGAACGCGGCGTTTCTTGCCGACTGGGGAATGGACTTCGCCTCTATTCTGTCGGCGGAATATGGCGAGGCGATGCTGAAGAAAGGAACGCCAGAAAACGTCGATAACTGGCCTGTCGGCACCGGACCCTATGCTCTGCAGCAGTACAAAGTGGATTCGCAAATCCGCTATATCGCCAATCCCCACTACTGGGAAGGCGAGGTGCCGACGAAGCACCTGATCTTCTCCATCACGCCGAACGTCGAGACCCGATTGGCTAAACTGCAGACTAACGAGTGCCAGATTATTCCGGCGCCTTCCCCGGTACAGTTCCCGGTGATCAAGGGCAATAACGATCTGACGCTGCACGCCGTCGAGGCGCTGAACGTCGGCTATCTGGCGTTCAACACCGAGAAAAAACCGTTTGATAATGTGCTGGTGCGCCAGGCGTTAAACTACGCTACCGACAAACAGGCCATCGTCAGGGCGGTGTTCCTCGATTCCGGTACGGTGGCGAAGTCGCCAATCCCATCCACCATGCTCGGGTATAAAAAAGACCTCCCGGACTACGACTACGATCCGCAGAAAGCGAAGGCGCTGCTCAAACAGGCGGGTCTGGAGCAAGGGGCGGAAGTGACCCTGTGGTCGATGCCGGTTCAGCGGCCCTACAATCCGAACTCAAAACGCATTGCTGAAATGATCCAAAACGACTGGGCGAAAGTCGGGGTGAAAGCGAAGATCGTCAGCTATGAGTGGGGCGAATACCTGGCCGGCATGCGTAAAGGCGAACACGACAGCGCGCTGTACGGCTGGATGTCAGACAATGGCGACCCGGACAACTTTGCCGGCACGCTGCTCAGCTGTGATAATATCCAGACCGGCTCTAACGCCGCCCGCTGGTGCGATAAGTCGTATGACGCGCTGGTGAAGAAAGCCCTGCTGGTGAGCGATCCGCAGGCGCGCGCCAAACTCTACGAACAGGCGCAAGAGATCTTTTACCAGCAGGCGCCGTGGATCACCCTGGCGACCGGCAAGACCTTCTATGCCACCCGCAGCAACGTCAGCGGCTACACTGTGAGCATGATGGGGAGCGATTTTTCCAAAGCGAAGCTGAATTAAGTGAAAGGAGAACAGAATGGCACATCTGGATGAGGTCATCGTTAAAGTCGATGACATCCTTGCCGAGGGCGTTATCGCGCATATGAATGAGCTGCTGATCGCCCTGAGCGATGACGCGCAGCTCAGTCGTGAGGAACGCTATACTCAGCAGCAGCGCCTGCGCACCGCCATCGCTCACCATGGGCGACAGCATCAGGAAGAGCAGGACGCGCGCCGCGAGCAGTTGACCAAAGGCGGCGCGATCCTCTGAACAGGCGCTCAGAACTGGCGTCTGGCCACCAGCCAGGCGCCCACCACCAGCATCACCGCGCCGCATAATGGCCCGATCAGCGCCCGCAGCGGTACGCCGTGGGCGCGAATTAAATCCATGATCAACCCGCCGACCAGCTGGCTGGCCACCAGTACCGCGATGGTGGTGGCTGCGCCCACGGTCTGATAGCCGCTGATGCTGGCGAAGACGAAAAAGGATCCCAGCATGCCGGGGATCAGCGTCCACCACTTCACGTTCAGGGCCAGCTCATGAAATCCGGCGACGCCCTGGCGCAGCAGCAACAAGGTCACGAAAATAACGATACCGACCAGCGAATTGAGCAGCATGGCGATGAGGATCGTCGACACCGACTGGGTGATGCGCACCATCAGGGTGTTCTGCACCACCAGGCCTACGCCGGCGGCCACCAGAAAGGCGAGGGTAAGCGACCCATTCATGCCTGGCCGTCCGGGTCCTGGCGCGCATCAAGCTGCAGTTGCATAAAGGTCAGATCCAGCCAGCGACCAAATTTGGTTCCCACCTGCGGCATCTGCCCGGTGGTGATAAAGCCCAGCGTTTCATGCAGGTGCAGCGAGGCGTGGTTCTGCGACTCGATCCCGGCGACCATCACATGTTTATTCAGCCGACGCGCTTCGGCGATCAAGGCGACCAGAAGTTTGCGGCCCAGACCTTTCCCCTGGTGCTCGGGGTGAACGTACACCGAATGCTCCACGGTGTGGCGAAAGCCGTCAAACGCGCGCCAGTCGCCAAAGGAGGAATAACCGGTGATGACGCCGTTTTCCTCACTCACCAGCACCGGAAAGCCTGCCAGCTGGCGGGCTTCAAACCATGCGATGCGGTTGTCGGTATCCACGGTTTTGTCATTCCAGATAGCGGCGGTATGCACGACGGCGTGGTTATAGATCTCGGCGATCGCCGCGCAATCGTCTTTAATGGCAGGGCGGATGGACATAGCAAACCTCAGTTTTTCGTACACTATAGTAGTACGATATTATTACAATAATGAACGCCACGCTGTCATCCGTTTTCAGCAAATTTTTTCCTGATGGGCCAGGGGTTATGCGGCCCGACGGGCGGTTGTGTAATGCCTGCGCGCACACTATAGTGTTACGTTATGAATACTATAGAAGACAACCTCAATCAGCGTATCAGCGCGCGCATCCGCATCGAGCGCGAATCCCGTGGCTGGTCGTTGAACGACCTGGCCGAACGGGCCGGCGCCTCGCGGGCGATGATCCATAAAATCGAGCGCGGCGAAAGCAGCCCGACGGCGTCGATGCTGGGCCGCCTTTCCGGCGCCTTCGGCATCAGTATGTCGACCCTGATCGCCAGGGCGGAAATGCAGGAAGGCAAGCTGCTGCGTTTTGCCAGCCAGCCGGTATGGCACGACCCGCAAAGCCACTATCTCCGCCGCCACGTTTCGCCGCGCAGCGATCTGCCCATTGACCTGGTGCAGATCGAGCTGCCGCCCGGCAGCGATGTGCCGATGCCGGCTTCGTCCTATGCGCTGGCCCGCCAGCTGATCTGGCTGCAGCGGGGCGAGCTGGTGTTCCTGGAAGGGAATACCCGCCACGAGATGCAGACCGGGGACTGTCTGGAGCTCGGCCCACCGAACGACTGCCGCTTTATCAATGAATCCGCAGAGACCTGCGTCTATCTGGTGGTGCGCCTTAATCAATCGCCATCCGGCTCTTAATGATAAAGCGCATTGCGCATAAAGCAGCTAGCCTCAGTACTGTCTGCTAACAAGAGGAGTTTGCTATGTCAGAACAACCGCAACGCCATCGCCGCTGGGTACTGGCTTCCCGTCCCCATGGTGAACCGACGGCAGAGCATTTCCGCCTGGAAGAGCGCGAGGTGCCCACCCCGGGGCCGGGTCAGGTTCTGCTGCGTACCGTTTATTTATCGCTGGATCCCTATATGCGCGGGCGGATGAGCGACGCGCCGTCCTATTCACCGCCGGTGGCCATCGGCGCGGTGATGGTGGGCGGGACCGTGAGTCGCGTCGTGACCTCGCAGCATGATGATTTTCAACCCGGCGACTGGGTGCTGGGCTACAGCGGCTGGCAGGATTATGAGCTTTCCGACGGCAGCGGGCTGGTGAAGCTGGGGGACAACCCGCAGCACCCGTCCTGGTCGCTGGGGGTGCTGGGGATGCCGGGCTTCACCGCCTACATGGGATTACTGGACATTGGCCAGCCGAAGCCGGGTGACACGCTGGTGGTCGCTGCGGCCACCGGGCCGGTGGGCGCTACGGTCGGACAGATCGGCAAAATTAAGGGCTGCCGTACCGTCGGCGTCGCCGGCGGCGCGGAGAAATGTCGCTATGCGGTTGACACCTTAGGCTTTGATGTCTGCCTTGACCATCGCGCGGCGGACTTTGCCGAACAGCTGGCCCAGGCCTGCCCGCAGGGCATTGACGTCTACTACGAAAACGTCGGCGGCAAGGTTTTTGACGCGGTGCTGCCGCTGCTCAACACCGCGGCGCGGGTTCCGGTCTGCGGACTGGTGAGCGGCTATAACGCCACCGGTCTGCCGGACGGGCCGGACCGTCTGCCGCTGCTGATGGCGACCATCCTCAAGAAACGCATTCGGATGCAGGGCTTTATTATCGGCCAGGATTATGGGCATCGGATCGCGGAATTCCAGCAGCAGATGGGGCGCTGGGTGCAGGAGGGTAAAATTAAATATCGCGAACAGCTGATCGACGGTCTGGAGCAGGCGCCGCAGGCGCTGATCGGCCTGTTGAAAGGTGAAAACTTTGGTAAGGTGGTGATCCGCGTGTCGGCGGATGACTAATACGCCGGGTATAGCCTGAACGCGCCTCTCTCCCGGCCGGGAAGAGAGGCGCTGCATGAATATCAGGCGTAAAAGGCTAACCGCTGGGCGAGCAGATCGACAAAGGCTTCGCGGTCCACATCCAGCATCAGGGTGGTATTGGGCGGATTGCCGGTCAGATGGTAGTAATCGACCACCGTCATCCCCTGGGTATATTTGCCTTCCGTTTCCACGCCGACCCAGCGCTCGATAGTGGTAAAGAGCTCCGGCTTGAGGAGCCAGGCGATGGTGCAGGGGTCGTGCAGCGGCGCGCCGTCGAAGCCCCACTTTTCGTCCTTATGGTAGGCCATAAAGAAGTCGAGCAGTTCGGCGACGATGGTCGATACCGGATTGCCAATCTGGCGGAATCGCTCAATATCCGCAGGAAGGATCTGCGCCCGGTGGGTGACATCCAGGCCTGCCATCACCACCGGGATCCCCGACTGAAAGACCATCTCCGCCGCCTGCGGATCGACGTAGATATTAAACTCCGCCGCCGGCTGCCAGTTGCCCAGCCCCATAGCGCCCCCCATGATCACGATGCGGGCGATCTTCGCGTGCAGCTCCGGATGGCTGGCGAGCAGCAACGCCACGTTCGTCTGCGGCCCGGTGGCCACCAGCGTCACCGGCTCCTGACTTTCGCGCAGCACCCTGGCCATCAGCTCGACGGCGGTGCAGTTTTGCGGCGCAAAGGCCGGCTCCGGCAGGTTCGGGCCATCCAGTCCGCTTTCCCCGTGCACGTTATCGGCAATGATCAGATCGCGCATTAACGGCTTCCACGCGCCGCCGGCGACCGGAATATCCGCGCGGTTCAGCAGGGTCAGCATACGCAGCACGTTGCGCAGAGTCTTCTCCGGGGTCTGGTTGCCTGCGGAGGCTGTGACGGCTTTCACCTCCAGCTCCGGCGAGGCGAGGGCGAGGACCAGGGCGATCGCGTCATCATGTCCCGGATCGCAATCAATCATTATCGGCAGTGCCATAGCAGCTCCTTGTTGGCGTTGTTCTGTGACCAGACTAACGCTGCGGCGCGAGGCAGACAAGAAAGTGTGCAGAATAGTGTGATGGCTAGCACGGTTGCAGGGGCAATCGCGCGGTGAGTCGCGGCGGTCCTGCATCATCATGCCTCGCCTTGCGATGGCGCAAGCTAGCGTCCGGCGCGGCGCGATAGAATAAAAATCGCTAATCCTTACGGATATTAATGGTTTGCTTTTCGGCGAGCGGATTCTTATCCTTAAGAAAACTCAAGAGGTTATGACGATGAAAGATGTAGTAGATAAATGCAGCACCAAAGGCTGCGCCATTGATGTCGGGACAATTATTGATAACGAGGACTGCGTCTACCGGGCTGAGAAGTTATTCCCGAGCCGCGAGGAAGCGGAGTCAACCGTAGCCGCCGTTCGCGAGCGTGCCGCCGCGGCGGCGCCGGCCAGTGAACCACCGCAGGTTGACTACACGCTCGCCGCCGCCGGCGACGAGGTGAAACTCGATCTGTCCATCGCCTTCTCCTGCCAGGCGGAAAAGATCATTTTCGAATTGTCCCTGAGAAACCTGCTTTAATCAGCGCCCCGGGCGCCAGCGCCTGAGGGTAACGCCTTCGCCCGCCGGTCCGCGGGCGAAGCCGGGCGTTACTCGAAGCGCCAGGCGAGGTTCAGCCCGATACCGTAGTTGCGTCCCGGCGCGGGCTCGTAGTAGCGTCCGTTGGACTCGTTAACGATGACGGACCCGACGTATTCGCGGTCGAACAGGTTGTCGACCCGGCCGAACAGATCCATATCCATCCTGCCATAGCTCCACTTATAGCCGGTCGTCAGGCCGACCACCGTCCAGGAAGGGGCTTTGGCGGTGTTTTCGTCATTCGCCATGATGTCGCTCATGTAGCGAATATCGCTCCCGGCGTACCAGCCCTGCTCCGGCTGATAGCCGAAGGAGGCATAACCCATATTGCGCGCGATCCCCGGAATACGGTTGCCGTTGCAGCTGGCGTCGCCGCAGACGTTAGTGCGATAGGTCGCATCAAGCCAGGTCCAGGCCGCCTTCAGGCGCCAGCTCTCGCCAAACTGCTGATCCAGTCCCAGCTCCATCCCCTGACGACGGGTCTTGCCGGCGTTTTTATAGCTGGTGCGCCCGCCGCTGCTGATGTCGACCACGATCTCATTATCGGTATCGGTCTGGAACAGGGCGGCGGTGAGCAACCCATTGCCGATCCGCGTCTTGCTGCCGATCTCCACCGTGTCGTTGGTGGAGGGCTTCAGGCCGAAGTTGAGACCGCTCTGGTTATCGGCGCGGTATGACAGCTCGTTAATGGTCGGCGTCTCAAAGCCGCGGCCAGCGGAGAGGTAGACGTTCCAGGCGTCGGTCAGGGCATACTTCAGCGAGCCTGCGGGCAGCCATTTGTGATAGCTGGCATCGCCGCTGTCGTCGCCATTGCCTGGGGTGATGTAGTAATCATTCGAGTCGAACCATACCGAGCTGTAGCGCACCCCGGCATCGAGCGAAAGTTTGTCGGTGAGCTGCCACTGGGTTTGCAGGTAAGGGTCGACGTTCCACATCAGGTTACGTTCGTTACGGCGTAGCGCGCCCTGTTCGCCATACTGCGGCGCGCCGTTGACCATCACAAAGTTTTCATAGCCCTTGCGGCGCTCGCTCATGTTCTCGTAGTCAAGACCGGCGGTCAGGGTGACCGGCACCAGCAGCTCGCCGCGATGGGTCAGCCGGGTATCGATCCCCTGGTAGTGGCGGGTGAGGTCGATCACCCCGCCGGCATGGCTCGGCTTCAGCTGCGGCGCGCGCGGGATCGACTGGTACTGGGTGGTTTCGCGTTCCCCGGCGTACATCATGACGCTGAGATCGTCCTGGGCGCTCAGCTGGCGCTCGTAGCGCAGGCCAGCCTGGGTCTGCCGGGTATCCTTGCGGGTATTATACTGGTCGCCGCGAGGCGACTGGCGCGGGTTATCGCGCCATTCATCGGCGGTTAAGCCGCCGGCGTCATTGGCTTTGATATCAACGCTGTTCAGCAGCAGCGTCAGCTTACTGACGTCGTTGATGCGCACCCCCAGCCGGGCGTTGGCCAGATTTTTGCGCGCGCCGCTGTGATCGCGATAGCCATGGGTGGTGAAGCGGTTAGTCGACACCGTGTAATCCACATCCCCTGCGTGGCTGCCGTCGCCAACGGCGCCGGTGGCTTTCATCCCGTAGTGCCAGGTGCCGAAGCTGCCATAGTAACTGCTGGCTTCCACGGTGGGCGGCTGGGTGCCGGTCTGGCTGGTGACATTGATCACCCCGCCGGACGAGTTACCGTAGAGGGCAGAGAAGGGGCCGCGCAGCACCTCGAGGGTGTCGACGCTACCGATATCGATATTGGAGGTCTGCCCCTGGCCGTCGGGCATGGTCGCCGGGATGCCGTCCACATAGATGCGCAGCCCGCGCACGCCGTAGGTAGAGCGGGAGCCAAAGCCGCGAATCGACAACTGCAGATCCTGGGCATAGTTTTGTCGGTTCTGCACCTGCAGGCCCGGCACGGCGCCCAGCGATTCAGAGAGGTTGACGCGCGGCGCGGCCTGGCGCATCTCATCGCCATTGACCACGCTGACGGCGGCGGGGGTATCCAGTTCAGAAACAGTGGTTGGCGCAGCGGTCACCACCATGGTTTGTTCATCGGCGGCCTGGGCGGCGGCGATGAGCGGCAGCAGCAGGGCCGGCAGGGCCGCGTGTCGCACGGATAGGATTTTCATCGATAGTACTCGGGAGACGAACCAAATGGAACATATGTATATATGTTACCCCGTTTGTAAAATATTTGAAAATTATTAACTGCCGTTGGTTAACGGATAGTGCTTCAGGCTGACGAATTTACCGGGCAACAACAATTAGCGCTCCACTTTGAGATGATTAATGATTACTATTCGCATTCAAAATAAGGCAGAGCCATGACTTTGCCGCCGGAAGCGATGTCGGGTCAGCACATACAGGTTCATCAAAGGGAGTCGTCATGTCATTACGTCAGTTTGCCGCGCCGCGTCTGCGCCATTCACTGTTATTCACTTCTCTGCTGCTGGCAGGCAGCTTTAGCGCCCACGCCGCGGAAGAGATGCTGCGCAAGGCCGTCGGGAAAGGGGCCTACGAAATGGCCTACAGCCAGCAGGAGAACGCGCTGTGGGTCGCCACTTCGCAAAGTCGTTCGCTGGACAAAGGGGGGATTGTTTATCGTCTTGACCCCACCACCCTCGACGTGACGCAGATTATTCACAACGATCTGAAGCCGTTTGGCGCCGCTATCAACCATGCCACCGGTACGCTGTGGTTTGGTAATACCGTCGACAGCACCGTCACCGCCATTGACGCCAAAACCGGCGCTGTGAAGGGGCGACTGGTGCTGGACGAGCGTCAGCGCAGTGAAACCGTGCGCCCGCTGCAGCCGCGCGAGCTGGCGGTCAATGAGCAGACCAACACTATCTACATTACCGGTCTGGGCAAAGAGAGCGTGATTTGGGTGGTGGATGGCGCTACCCTGAAGCTGAAAACGACGATTACCGGCACCGGGGCGATGGCCACCGGCCTGGCGATCGATCCGCAGGCGAAACGCCTTTATACCACCAATGCCGACGGCGAACTGCTGACCATCGACAGCGAGAGCAACACCATTGTGTCGCGCAAAAAATTGCTGGATGACGGCAAGGCGCATTTCTACCTTAACCTGAGCCTCGATACCGCCGGCCACCGCGCCTTTATTACCGACAGCAAGCAGCCGGAAGTGCTGGTGGTCGATACCCGCGACGGCAAAGTGCTGGAGAAAATCACCGCGCCGGAATCGCTGGCGGTGCTGTTTAACCCCACCCGCAACGAAGCCTATGTGACGCATCGTAAGGCGGGGGAAGTGAGCGTTATCGACGGCAAGAGCTATAAGGTGGTGAAGACCTTTAAAACGCCGACCCATCCCAACAGCCTGGCGCTCTCTGAGGACGGCAAAACGCTGTACGTCAGCGTGAAACAAGCATCCAGCCGTGAGAAAGAGGCCACGGCGCCGGACGATGTGATCCGCATCGCCCTGTAAGGTCCCGGGCGCGACGACCATCGTCACCGGTGGTTGCGCCCGGCATCTCACCCTCTGTTACAAACGCGTATTGGCCTGATAAACCTGAAGGTTATACACTTATCGCTTTCCCGCCTCGCGCGGGCAGTGGTAATCAGTGGAGATAAAATGAAAAAACCATTCATGGTGATTTGCGCCGGCGCGATGCTGGCGCTGCTGGCCGGCTGTTCGTCCAACTACGTTATGACCACCAAAAGCGGTCAGACGATCGTCACCCACGGCAAGCCGCAGCTGGATAAAGAAACGGGGATGACCAGCTATATCGATGAGTCTGGTAATAAGCGGGAAATTAACAGCAGCGACGTGTCGCAGCTGGTTGAGGATAACTAAGTCCTGACCTCCCGGTTTGCCCGCGATGGACAAACCGGGAGTCCTGCCATTTACTGCTTGAGCGTCGGCGCTGTGCTGTGAATCGCATGCACGCGCTTACGCACGCCAAACCAGCCCGCCACCAGCAGCACCGCCAGCAACGGGATGGAGCCAATGGTATAGGTGCCGTTCGGATAATCGAAGGCCATCAGCACCAGCACACTGAACAGGAACAGCAGCGTCAGCCAGGAGGTGAACGGCGCTCCAGGCATTCTGAAGCTCACCTGAGCCGCTTTTCCTTCCTTAATCGCTTTGCGCAGACGCATCTGACACACCACGATGAAGCCCCAGGACGCAATGATCCCCAGCGAAGCGATGTTGAGGACGATCTCAAACACCTGCGACGGCACCAGATAGTTGAGGAACACCCCGACCACGTACACCGCCAGCGTTGCCAGGATCCCGGCGTAAGGGACGTGGTGACGGCTCATCTTCGACATGAACTTCGGCGCGGAGCCCCCCATCGACATGGAGCGCAGAATACGCCCGGTGCTGTAGAGGCCGGAGTTGAGGCTGGAGAGGGCGGCGGTTAACACTACGATGTTCATCACGCTGCCGATATACGGTACGCCCAGTTTGGAGAAGAAGGTGACGAACGGGCTCTGTCCCGCCTGGTAGGCGTTCCACGGCAGCAGCAGCACCAGCAGCACCACCGATCCGACGTAGAACAGGCCGATACGCCAGATCACGCTGTTGATGGCCTTCGGCACCATCGTCTCCGGATCCTTACACTCACCGGCCGCGGTGCCCACCAGCTCAATGGAGGCGAAGGCGAAGACCACGCCCTGCACCAGCACCAGCGCCGGCAGAAGGCCGTGCGGGAAGAAGCCGCCGTTATCGGTGATCAGGTGGAAGCCGGTGGCATTACCGTCCAGCGGCTTACCGGAGCCGAGGAAAATGGTGCCGACCACGAGAAACGCGACGATCGCCAGCACTTTGACCAGCGCGAACCAGAACTCCATCTCGGCGAACCACTTCACGCCGATCATGTTCATGGTGCCGACGATGGCCAGCGCGCCGAGGGCGAAGACCCACTGCGGCACATCGCCAAACGCGCCCCAGTAGTGCATATACAGCGCCACGGCGGTGATATCGACGATCCCGGTCATTGCCCAGTTAACGAAGTACATCCAGCCGGCCACGTAGGCGGCCTTTTCGCCGAGGAATTCCCTGGCATAGGAGACGAAGCTGCCGCTCGAGGGGCGGTGGAGAACCAGTTCGCCGAGGGCGCGAAGAATAAAGAAAGAGAAGATGCCGCAGACCAGATAGACCAGTGCGAGCGCTGGCCCTGCCATTTGTAAACGTGCCCCGGCGCCGAGGAACAAACCGGTACCGATGGCGCCGCCGATGGCGATCATCTGTACCTGACGGTTGCCCATCGCTTTGTGGTAACCCGCTTCATGTGAGTTGAGCCAGTGGCGTTTTGCAGCATGGTGCTCCGCTGCAGTGTCGTGTTTCGTATTCATTGATGTATCAGTTTCCTGTCAATGCCCATGTTTGCAGCCGGCGTGGAGGACGGCTGGCACATTATGCTGGCTTTCTCATCATTCTGACGTAGGAGATAAGCTCAGACATGGCGCTGAATCCTACACGTAACCTAATAGTTACGCACCTAAAACATTTACCGATAGCATTTGACAGATTTATCAATGAGATCAGCGTCGCAGAGTTTCCCGCAACAGAATGAAAGCGCTGGTATGCTGGCGTCGACTGGGGTAAGCGCGAGGTTGTCAGGGGACGGCGGAGGCGCAGTTCGCTGCTTTTGCATCCGTTGGCCACGGGCGATGGCCACCTGCTCGCCGGGTCGCAGCCGGGTGTTTAACCGGTCATCCACGACCATTTTTTAGCCATTATCATCAGTGATTTTGATGTTAATATCCGGTTATTCCAGCATAAATGGCTTCAGCGTCGGTCACGGCGCCGCGCAGGCGGAGGAAGCGTGATGCCTGCAGGGGAGCAGAATGAACAGAGCGGTTAACCCTTATTGTTTAATTCATTCTGCCGGGGCAGGTATTGTAAGATGCAAAACCATACCCGTAGCGCCAGGCGACCCCACACTATGACACCCTTACACTTTCATAAATATCACGGACTGGGTAATGATTACCTGGTATGCCATCGCGCCGTTGCCGACCAGCTGAGCAACGAGCATATTCGAATTCTGTGCCATCGCCACTATGGCGTCGGTTCTGATGGTCTCCTGATCGACAGCGGCGATCGAACCCACCCCACGCTGCGTATTATCAATCCGGACGGCTCCGAGGCGGAGAAAAGCGGTAATGGGCTACGGATCTATGCGCGCTATCTGTTTGATATCGGTCGTGTCGGGCATGAGCCCTTTTTAGTGCACACGGCGGGCGGAGATGTCTATTGCACCGTGGAGAGCGATTTTCATCAGATTAGCGTCGACATGGGGCGGGCGAATTTCAATCCGGCGGCGTTACCCGCCCTGGTGAATTTGCCCGAGGCGGTGAATTATCCCTTGCCGCTGGCGGATGAAACCCTGTCCGTCGTGCTGGTCTCTATGGGCAATCCCCACTGCGTTGTCCTCGTGGATAAGCTCGATCTGGAACAGGTTCATCGCTTAGGGCCGCAAATTGAACATCATCCTTTGTTCCCCAAACGCTGCAATGTGCAGTTCGTGGAAGTTGTCGATCGCCATACGCTGAAGATTGGTATCTGGGAGCGGGGCGCCGGGTTTACGATGGCCTCCGGGAGCAGCAGCTGCGCGGCGGCCAGCGCCATGCGCCGGTTAGGGAAGGTGGACGATCGGGTGGAGGTCAACATGCCAGGCGGCCAGCTGCGCATCACCTTCGGCGCGGATTTTCAGGTCTGTATGCGAGGCCCGGTGCATAAGATCGCCAGCCTGACGTTGGATGAAGACTGCTTTGTCGGCGGCGGCGCTATCTCCACTGGCGCGGGATGACAGGTGGGGCGATCAGCCGGAAATTTTTTGCCTTTCGCTTGCTGTCGTAAGCGGCTGTACATACTGCCTTTTCCCATCCGGGCAAAGGCGGCAAACAACGGAAATGGCTACCAGGGAGAAACAGAGATGAACATCAACGTGGTCGGCACCAGCGGCTCAGGCAAATCCACTCTGGCCCGGCGCCTGGCGCACCGGCTGGGACTACCCTGGATCGAGCTCGATCGCCTGTACTGGCGGCCGAACTGGCAGGGCACGCCGGATGAGGCGTTTTTCGCCGCTATTGCCGCCGCGACGGCCTCGCCGGGCTGGGTGCTGGATGGCAATTACAATCGCAGCCGCAGCGTCAAATGGCGCGAGGTGGATCTGGTGATCTGGCTGGATTATGGCCTCTGGCGCACGCTGCGCCAGGCGGTGTGGCGGGCCGCGAGCCGGGCGTGGCGCCGTCAGGAGCTGTGGCCGGGCACCGGCAACCGCGAGAGTTTCCGCCGTTCGTTCTGCAGCCGGGAATCCATCATCCTCTGGACGCTGAAAACCTGGCGGCAGAATCGCCGACGCTATCTGGCCGATATGCAGGATCCTCAATATCGTCATATTCGCTTCGTCCGGCTGCGCAGTCCGCGGCAGGCCGAGGCGCTGCTCCGCGAGCTGGAAGCGCAGCGGTCAGGCGGGCATATCTAATTTTCAGCAGTACACATGTGAATTAATTGTTTCTCAATAGTTAGCAGAGATTTTAATAATGCAGGCACGTACTTTCATATGAGCCTGCGAAATGTCTTATCGAATCAGTATCCTGGATAAAAGTCCGCTTGCCGCCGGGGAAACCGCCGCGCAGGCGCTGGCGCGTACATTAACGCTGGCGCAACACGCCGAAGCCTGGGGCTATCACCGCTTCTGGGTCGCCGAACACCACAATACCGATCAGCTGGCAAGCCCCTCGCCGGAGCTGGTTATCGCCTGGCTGCTGGGCCACACCCGGCGCATTCGTCTTGGGTCCGGCGGCGTCATGCTCCAGCACTATAGCCCCTATAAGGTCGCGGAAAACTTCAACCTGCTGGCTGCCCTCGCGCCGGGCCGCATCGATCTCGGGGTCGGCAAGGCGCCTGGCGGCCTGCCGCTCTCCACCCGCGCGCTGCAGCAGGGCCTGCATCAGGAAGAGAAAGGCGCCTTTGCCGACCAGCTGGCGCAGCTGGATAACTGGCTGTCGCTGACTGAGCCCGGAGGGGAAGAGAGCCTGCGCGCCACGCCGATCCCGCCGCGCCGGGCAGACGGTTTTCTGCTCGGCGCCAGCCTGGAGAGTGCTGAACTGGCGGCCCGCCTTGACTGGAACTTTGTCTTTGCCGCCCATCTCAATGGCGACAGCGCGCTGCGCCGCACGGTGCTCAACCGCTGGCGCGAGCTGAGCCCGCGCGAGGCGATTGTCGCCGTGCAGGTGGTGGTCGCCGACGATCCCGCTACCGCCGCCGCGCTGGCGCAGCAGGTGGAGGCGTGGGGCGTTGAGCTGGAGAACGGCCAGCGGGTGACCGTCGGCAGTGAGGCGCAGGCCGTTGCCTTTGCCCGCCAGGCCGGTAGCCGTCCCACCCGTATCGCCCGCCGCGAATCTTCGCTGATATCGGGTACCCCCGAAGAGGTGAAAGCCCGGCTGGACGCGCTGCAGGCGGAAGATCAGCTGGATGAACTCATCATTGATACCCCCATTAGCGACGGGCCTGCGCGCCTGCGCTCCCTGCGCCTGCTGGCGCAGGCTCACTACGGCAAGGCGGTGCTGAATGTCCTTTGAACAACAACTGATTAGCTGGCGGCGCGAGCTGCACCAGAACCCGGAGCTCTCCCTGCAGGAGGTGGCCACCACTGCGCGGATCCGCGACTGGCTGCAAAGCGGTGGGGTGACCCTGCTGCCCTACGATCTGAAAACCGGGCTGGTGGCCGAAGTCGGCAGCGGCGACAAGGTGATAGCCCTGCGGGCGGATATCGACGCGTTGCCCATCGAGGAGGCGACCGGTTTGCCTTACCGCTCGCAGAATCAAGGGGTGATGCATGCCTGCGGGCACGATATTCACACCAGCGTAATGCTGGGAGCGGCGCTGCTGCTGAAGGATCGGGAAGCGGAACTCCCGGGGCGGGTGCGGATCCTGTTCCAGCCGGCGGAAGAAAATTTTGGCGGGGCGAAAACCCTGATCCGCGCCGGGGCGCTGGAGGAGGTGTCGGCGATCTTTGGCATGCACAATGAGCCCGGCCTGGCGGTGGGCGAATTTGCCACCCGCGGCGGCGCGTTCTACGCCAACGTCGACCGCTTCGTCTTCAAAGTGACCGGGAAGGGCGCGCATGCCGCCCGCCCCCACGAAGGCAAGGATGCGATCCTGCTGGCCAGCCAGCTGGTGACGGTGCTGCAGAGCGTGGCCAGCCGGGAAGTGAACACCCTCGACTCGGTGGTGCTCAGCGTGACGCGGATCCAGGGAGGCAATACCTGGAACGTGCTGCCGGAGAGCGTCGAGCTGGAAGGGACGCTGCGCACCCACAGCAGTGAAGTGCAGCAGCGGGTCAAGGCCCGGGTCAGCGAGATCGCGGCCGGTTTCGCCAGCGCCTTTGGCGCACAGATTGACGTCTTCTGGTATGCCGGCCCGACGGCGCTGGTCAATGACGCCCGCTGGGCCGACTTCGCCAGCGAGGTAGCGGCCCAGGCCGGGTACCGCACCCACCACGCCGATCTGCATCTCGGTGGTGAAGATTTTGCGGTCTATCTTCAGCATATTCCCGGGGCGTTCGTCAGCATCGGCAGCGCCAGCGAATATGGTCTGCACCATCCGGCATTTAATCCGGACGAACGGTTGATGGCGCCCGCAGCGCACTATTTCGCCCGTCTGGCGGAGCAGGCATTACAACACATTTAATGGATGACAGGGGAAGGGGTAGCTATGTCTGAAAATCGACAATTGCGTCTGGGGACGATATTACATGGCGCATCGGGAAATATGTCCGCCTGGCGTCATCCGGCGGCGCAAGCGGACGCCAGTATTAATTTTGATTTTGTTACAGAGACGGCGTTAAAAGCGGAAGCGGGAAAACTGGATTTTATTTTTGTCGCCGACGGTTTATATATTAATGAAAAATCGATTCCCCATTTTTTAAATCGCTTCGAACCTTTAACGGTACTTTCCGCGCTGGCCGCGGTCACCCGGCGGCTGGGGCTGGTGGGGACCTTATCCACTTCGTACAGCGAGCCGTTTACCACCGCCCGCCAGTTCGCCAGCCTCGACCATTTAAGCCAGGGGCGGGCGGGCTGGAACGTGGTCACTTCGCCGCTGGAAGGGTCGGCGAAAAACTTCTCCCGGGCCCAGCATCCGGATCATGCGCTGCGCTATCGCATTGCCGATGAATATCTGCAGGTGGTGAAAGGCTTGTGGGATTCGTGGGAAGAAGATGCCTTTGTGCGCAATAAAGCGACCGGTCAGTTCTTTGACAAAAATAAGCTGCATACGCTCGATCATCACGGCGATTTCTTTAAAGTGGCCGGACCGCTGAATATTTCCCGCACGCCGCAGGGACGACCGATTATTTTCCAGGCTGGCGCGTCGGACGACGGCAAAAAATTAGCCGCACGCCACGCCGATGCCATTTTTACCCATCAGGAATCGCTGGCCGAGGCGCAGGCATTTTATCAGGACGTGAAAAGCCAGCTGGCGGCCTGGCAGCGCACCCCGGATCAGCTGCATATTTTCCAGGGCGTCAGCGTCATTGTCGGCGATGACGCCGAAGACGCGGAGCGCCAGTACCAGACCACCGCGGCGCTGGTCTCCATCGAGGATGCGCTGAACTATCTGGGGCGGTATTTCGAACACCATGATTTTTCGCAGTATCCGCTCGATGAACCGTTCCCGGATATTGGCGACCTCGGGCAAAACAGCTTCCGCAGTACCACCGACGAGATTAAACGTCACGCCCGCGAGCGCGGATTAACCCTGCGCCAGGTGGCCCTGGAGGCAGCGAGCCCGCGTCCGCGCTTTACCGGCACCGCCAGCGATGTCGCCGACGGGCTGCAACTGTGGTTCGAACAGCGCGCGGCGGACGGCTTCATTATTCAGGGCGGTACGCCGGAAACCTTTCCGCGCTTTGTGGATGAGGTGGTGCCTCTGTTACAGGCGCGCGGCCTGTTCCGTCGCGACTATCCGGGCACCACCCTGCGGGAAAGTCTGGGCCTGGCGCTACCTGCTAATCAATTCCAAAAATAAGAAAAGAGAATCACGCTATGCAGAAAACAACACTCTTGCTGGCCGTCGCGTTGGCATTTAGCGCCTCATCGTGGGCACAGGACGTCAAGATCAATGGCACCGGGGTAAGCCTTGAGGCCAACAAAACGCCGATTCACACAGCGAAAAACCCGCAGGCCATTGCCCTGTTGCCGAAAGATCTGCATCTGGCGGTGCCGGGGAAATTTACCGTCGCGGTGGCGGCCCTGAACTCACCGCCGCTGACGGTCTTCGCCGATGACAACAAAACCCTGCTCGGCAGCGAGGCGGATATCGCCCGGCTGGTGGCGGAGAGTCTCGGGCTGGAGGTGAACGTGGTTCCCACCTCCTGGGAAGACTGGCCGCTAGGGGTCACCTCCGGCAAATATGATGCCGCGATCAGCAATATTACGGTCACCAAAGCGCGGAAAGAGAAGTTCGATTTCGCCACCTACCGCAAAGACTCGCTGGGCTTCTACGTCAAAAGCAGCAGTCCGCTGAGCAAGATTGACAAGGCGGAAGACATCGCCGGGCTGAAGATTATCGTCGGCTCCGGTACCAACCAGGAGGCGATCCTGCTGGCGTGGAACGCGGAGAACGTCAAGAAGGGGCTGAAGCCGTTTACCCCGGTCTACACCAAGGATGACGCCGCCCAGACGCTGGCCCTGCAGACCGGGCGCGCCGATGCCTACTTCGGCCCCAACGTGATAGGCGCGTGGAAGGCGGCGCTGACCGGCAAAACCAAACTGGTGGGCAGCGTCGACGGCGGCTGGCCGAAAGCGGCGCATATCGCGGTGACGCTGAAAAAAGACAGCGGGCTGGTGAATGCCGTCCAGGCGGCGCTGAACGGCGCTATCGCCAGCGGCGATTACGCCAAAGTGCTTAACCGCTGGGGCGAAGGGGTGGAAAGCATTCCGCAATCAGAAATCAACCCACCCGGACTGGGCGACTGACAGGAGGCGCGATGAGCGAAGCATTCCGCGACATTTCTCCGGACGCACCGGAGCTGCAGCCGATTATTAGCGGGCTGTTTGCCGAATATGCCGCCCGCTACGGTGACTATTTTTCACGCGATGCGGAAGTGGAGTTGAGCGAGTGGTATTTGCCGCCGCAGGGGCTGTTTATCGTCCTTGAGCGTGAGGGAGAAATTATCGCCACCGGCGCTTATAAGCCGAAGGATCGCCACACCGCAGAGATCAAACGTATCTGGACGCACCGCCGTCTGCGCCAGCAGGGGCTGGCGGCGAAGGTGGTTCAGGAGCTGGAGCGGCGGGCGGTGCTGGCCGGGTACAGCCATATCTACCTGACCACCGGCTTTCGTCAGCCGGAGGCGGTCAAGCTCTATCTCAGCCAGGGGTATGAGGCGCAGTTCGACCTCGCGCGAGACCCCGAAGAGTACAGTCAGCCGCCCTACGATGGCCGGCTGCGGTTCACTAAAGCGCTGGCGGTGAGCGCCTTCAGCCACAGCGCCTGAGGAGGCATGATGCATACATCTGAAACGATCAAAGTGGTGCCGGCGCGCTATCCGCTGCGGGTGGTGGGAGCCCTGGTGGCCCTGCTGGTGCTGGCGGTAGTGATCCAGTCGGTGGCCTTTAACCCGCGCTGGGAGTGGGGCGTCTTCGCCCGCTGGTTCTTCGACCCGGTGATCCTCGAAGGGCTGGGGCAAACCCTGCTTCTGACCCTGCTCGGCACGGTGCTGAGCGTGATCTTCGGCGGCCTGCTGGCGCTGGCCCGCTTGTCCTCATCGTGGCTGCTCAGCAGCCTCGCCTGGGGCTATATCTGGCTGTTTCGCTCGCTGCCGCTGATTGTCGTGCTGATCATTCTCTACAACTTCTCCTATCTCTACGACACCCTGTCGCTGGGGATCCCGTTTACCGGCGTCACCTGGGCCAGCTACCAGACGATAAACGTGCTGGGGCAATTCTCCACGGCGGTGGTAGGCCTGACCCTGGTGCAGAGCGCCTATACCGCGGAGATTATTCGCGGCGGCTTCCTCGGCGTTGACCACGGGCAGTATGAAGCCGCCGCCGCGCTGGGGCTACCCGCCTGGCGACGCACGTTGCGCATTATTCTGCCGCAGGCGCTGCGCACCATCCTGCCATCCGGCTTCAATGAGATCATCAGTCTGGCGAAAGGAACGGCGATGGTGTATGTCCTGGCGATGCCGGAGCTGTTCTACACCATCCAGATGATCTACAACCGTACCCAGGAGGTGATCCCGCTGTTGATGGTCGGCGCCGCCTGGTATCTGGCGATCACCAGCGTCCTCTCCGCCATTCAGTATCTGGTGGAACGTGGCCTGGCGCGCAGTGAGCGCCGCTCGGCGGTGAACAGCGCCCGCGGCAGCCGTCTGAATCAACCCGCACGTCAACCACAGCCCCAGGAGGCCGTCCATGCCCAGCTCTCGTAATGGCCATATCTCTATCACCGGGGTCAGCAAATACTATGGCCGCCACAAGGCGCTGGACGATGTGTCGCTGGAGATACCTCCGGGCACGGTGACGGTGATCCTCGGCCCTTCCGGTTCGGGCAAGTCGACGCTGCTGCGCACCATTAATCACCTCGAGCGCGTCGATGAGGGGTTTATTCAGATTGATGGCGACTATATCGGCTATCGCCGCAAAGGCGACAAGCTGTATGAGATGAAAGAGAAGGAGATCCTCCGCCAGCGGATCAACGTCGGCTATGTGTTCCAGAATTTTAACCTGTTTCCGCACCTGACGGTGCTGGAGAACCTGATAGAAGCGCCGATCGCCCACAGGCAGGTCACGCGCAAAGAGGCCATTGCCCGTGCCTGGGAGCTACTGGACGTCGTCGGCCTGCGCAATAAAGCCGACGCCTGGTCGCGGCATCTCTCCGGCGGCCAGCAGCAGCGTATCGCCATAGCCCGGGCGCTGGCGCTGGACCCGCGGGTGATCCTGTTTGATGAACCCACCTCGGCGCTGGATCCGGAGCTGGTGGGCGAGGTACTGGATGTCATCAAGAAGCTGGCGCGCTCCGGTACCACGCTGGTGGTGGTCACCCACGAGGTAGGCTTTGCCCGCGAGGTGGCCGACCAGGTGGTGTTTATGGTCGACGGCAGGATCGTCGAGCAGGGCAGCAGCGACGAGGTGCTCAACCATCCGCAGCATCCGCGTACCCGGCAGTTTTTATCCAGGGTGCTGCCGTCATGAACAGAGCGATAGCGACCCTTGTATTCAGCGCCCTGGCGCTGGACGCTCACGCGGCGCTGGATCTGCGCGCCAATGAGCTGCCATTGCCGGTCACCCGCGACCCGCAGGCGATAGCGAAAATTCCGCCGGGCTACCGTTTCGTTGAGCCGGGGACGTTGACGGTGGCGATCTCAGCGCTCAATTCGCCACCGCTGGCGCTGCTGGCCAGCGACAACCGCACGCGGATCGGCAGCGACCCGGATATAGCCCGCCTGCTGGCCGGGAGCCTTGGCCTGAAGCTCAGGCTGGTGCCCACCGCGTGGGAGGACTGGCCGCTGGGTATCGCCGCCGGCCGCTATGACGTGGCGCTGATTAATATTGCGGTAACCGAGAAGCGCAAAGAGAAGTTCGATTTCGCCACCTATCGGGTGGACTCTCTGGCCTTTTCGGTGAAATCCACCAGCGACATCGCCGCGGTACATGGACCCGCAGACCTCGCCGGGCGCAAAGTGATCGTTGGGTCCGGCACCAATCAGGAGCGGATCCTGCTGGGCTGGAATGAGGACAACCGGGCCGCCGGGCGGGCGCCGGCCCAGCCGGTCTACCTGACCGATGATGCCTCCGGCAACCTCTATATCCAGTCCGGGCGGGCGGATATTTTTTTCGGCCCGCAGTCGGTGGCCGCCTATAAAGCGGCCCTTAACGGCCAGACCCGGGTGGTAGGCCTCGGGCCGAAAAAAGCCTGGGTGGCGACGACCACTAAAAAAGGCAACGGTCTGGTCTTTGCCCTGCAGGCCGCCCTCGACGGGGCGATCGCCCGCGGTGAATATCAACAGGTGCTGGCGCGTTGGGGAGAGCAGGGCGAAGCGGTGGCGCAGTCGGTGGTCAACCCGCCGGGGATCACCTACTAACCGCCAGGGCCAGGGTATGCCGGGTGGGTGAGCGGCAATTTTCTGCCTACACTTAGGCTTTACCCTGGAGGCAGACCATGATTACCGTATATGGCGTGCCGGGATGGGGCTCGACGATTAGCGAGCTGATGCTCTCCCTGGCCGATATTCCCTACGAGGTGGTTGACGTCGAGGGCTTTGACCAGCCCGGCCCGGCGCGCGAGCGCCTGCGGCAGATTAACCCGCTGTGCCAGGTGCCCACCCTGACGCTGGCCGACGGCAGCATCATGACCGAAACCGCCGCCATCGCGCTGATGATCCTCGACCAGCGCCCCGATCTGGCCCCCGCGCCGGGGACGCCGCAGCGTCAGCAGTTTCAGCGTCTGCTGATCTGGCTGGTGGCGAATGTCTATCCCACCTTTACCTATGCCGACTACCCGGAACGCTGGGCGCCCGCCGCGGCGGAGCAGCTGGTGGAAAATTGTCGCCAGTACCGGAACAACCTTTATCTCTGGTTCGAACAGCAGCTGGTCGCCGGGCCATGGGCGCTGGGCGCGTCGGTTACCCTCCTGGACTGCTATATCGCGGCGATGTATAGCTGGGGGCCCAGGCAGGCGTGGTTTAACGCCCATACGCCCAAATTTGCCGCCGTCGCCCTGGCGATCTATCAGCGACCGGAGCTGGCCGCGGCGCTACGACGTAACAAGCTGATTTAACGCACGCGATGCCAACCGCAACCGCCATTCTGTGGTAGCGTTATGGCCTTCACCACAAGGAGTCTTTGCTATGCCGCATGTTGATATTAAATGCTTTCCCCGTGAACTGACTGACGAACAAAAAACCGCGCTGGCCGCCGACATTACCGAGGTGCTGATCCGCCATCTGAACAGTAAAGAGGGCGCGGTCAGCGTCGCGCTCACTCAGGTTGAGCCGGACGCATGGCAGGCGGTGTGGGACAGTGAGATCGCCCCGCAGATGGCGCAATTGATTAAGAAGCCGGGTTATAGCATGTAACCCGGCGCCCCGGAGGCGATGCTGCGCATCTGTCCAACGGACAAGGTGCTTTGCGCCGCCTCCGGCAGGGGCTTCTCCGGCTACGCACTGAGAGAAACATAATGTTCATCTATCCTAAGCGCCAGAGAGCCAACTGAGGTGTATATGAAAGATGAATTGTTTGCCGATCTGCTGGCGAGTGCAGAAGAAATGGTCAGGATCGAGAAAGGTCAACAAATGCCGAAGGAGCAGCACGTTCATACCTTCAGCGAAATTGACGTGAAAGCGATACGTGAAGCCACAGGTTTAAAACAGCAGGACTTTGCAGCGGCCGTTGGCGTTAAGTAACAGCGTGTATTTAAATCAACCCGTCCAGGCGTTTGCCCCGGACGGGCTGCTTTATTAAAACCAAATCTCCGTCTGCACGCCAAAGTTCCAGTTTCCTCCGGCGGTAAAGCCTTTACTGCCGAAATCATCGTTGATCGCATAGCGATCCAGGTCTTTATCCCAATTCATCCACGTGACAAAGAAACGTATCTCCGGCCTCGCTTTGATATCAAACACATCGCCCACTTTGAACGTCGGGGCGAAGGTCAGCTTGTAAAAATCGCCGCTCACCGCCTGGTATTGATGCACGCCGCTGTCGTAGCGGTAGGTTCGTCCGTTAGGATTCAGGTCCATATATTGCCAGGACGCCTCATACAGCAGGGCGAGGTTGCGGGTGATCCCCTGGGAAACCCACAGGTTAAAGGTTGCCCAATCGTAGCGGTCGCCATCGCGGTAGCGATCTTCGCTATGCTGGGCGATAACCGATGGTGCAAGCTGCCAGTTTTTCCCCAACGGCAAAATGCCGTAGGACGCAAAACGCAGGGACTTTGCGTTCTCGGTAAGATCGCCATCGCTGCCGGGCTGGCGCGCCTCGGCGCCCAGCCCGCCGCCGTACTGCAGGGCGCTCTCCGATACGCCCGGCGCGAGGCCATAGAATTGCTGTTTGTCGTGATACGCCAGCATCGCGTAGTAGCCGTTTTTCGCCGTATTATCGCTGCGCAGAGCGTAACTGCCGGTGGTCGAGGTATTATCTTTCAGGTCATCATTGCCCTGGGCGGTCATCGCCGTGGTCATCAGCTGCCAGTTGTTCCAGAAGTGGTTGGCGGTGAACATCAGGTTCTGTATATCGTTATCCTGGTAGTTATCGCTACCCAGATCGCCGAAGTTACGCGCATAGACCGAGTAATCGCCGCGCAGCGTATCACCCCATTTCACATCATTGATCCCACCGCCGGTACCGCCGAGGAACATAATATCGCTATCGGTAAAGTGGATATCGAAATTATCGCGGTCGAAGCGCTTGCCCGCCCAGATGGACGCGCTCCTGAACGGCCCGGAAAAATCGGCGAAATTGCCCATCTCGACGTACAGCTGACGCACGTTCAGGTGGTGGCTGTCGTTATCCTGTACCCATGGATCCGGGTTGGTTGCCCCGTCGGCAAGCATGGTTTTAAAGTGCGCCCATGACCCGTCGCTGAAGGTCATTTTTTTGCCGAAGCTGAGCTCCACGTAGTTATCTTTCTCGTTGCCGAGACGGCCAACGTGGGCATCGCCGTTGAGCGAACTGGCCGGGGAGATTCCCGGCCCGCCGCGCGCGCCTTTACCATGACTGTCAACCAGCATCCCGGAGCGCGCGTAGGCGTTGAACTCGAAGCCATCGCTGAGGCTGCTTTTCGCCAGCTGTTTGTCGGCAGCCTGCTGCTTTTGCTCGGTCGCTGCGGTGCGCTGACTGAGGGTCTGCACCTGCTTTTCCGCTGCCGCCGCGCGCTGTTCCGCGGCGCTGGTGCGCAGCTCCGCCTGCTGCGCCCGACGTTTGGCCTCTCCGGCCTCCTGCTCCGCATGATTAAGCCGGGCCTCCAGCTGCGCCAGCCGTTGTTCGACGGTGAGCGGGGCCGCACTCGCGTCGTAAGCCGAAAAAAGGGCGCAGCAAACCGCTGCGCTAATCAAAGAGATACGCATATCAATCCTTATTTTTTTCAGAGGTATGAAGGGGGGGCTGCGCCTTACAGGGCGTGGTTTTCTCCAGCAACGGACGATGGGTTCGACGGCGCCCGGCGTCCAGCGTCAAGGTCGGCGCGGATCTGCTCGTACTGGTCGTCGAGTCGGTAGAAGCGACCCATCCACAGCATTGAAGCCACAATCAGCAGCGCCGGGATATAGAGGTAGCAGGCTTTTATCGCCAGCATCGCGCCGTCGCTTTGCGTCTGGTTAGCGATATAACCGCCGGATGAGAGCAGGACCCCGGTAATGGCTCCCGCGCCCGCCATAGCCACCTTGCCAAGAAAGCCGTTGATGGAGGTTAAAATGCCGGCGGTATTGATGCCGGTTTTCCATACCCCGTAATCCACCGGATCGGCCTGCATGGAGAAGTAAATTGCCGTGCGCTGTCCGGCGCCAAGCGATAACACAACCGCTCCGGCAACCAGACCCCAGCTGTTAACGCCTGCCGCCATCATCATGCCCATGCCGACCAGGTTGATCGCGCTGGCGACCAGATAGACGTGACGCTTTTTCATCCGGCTGGCGAGCAGCGGAACGGTGAGGGTACCCAGCAGAGGAACGAAGGTGGAGATCCCGGCGACGATCGCCGTGAGATCGTTATTACCGACGTAATAATGGAAGAAGTAGACCAGCGCCCCGGTCTGGAAGAAAAACGCGCCCCACATCAGGAAAATATTGATGGCGAAGACGAACCATGGTTGGTTGGCGCGCAGGCTGACCCAGGCGCGTTTTAAGGTCATGCGCTCCTGAGTAATGCTGATATTTTCCTTAACGTTCCGGAAGCTCACCAGCAGAAAAAAGGTGGCAATAACGCCGAAAACCACCGCCGTATAGAAGAAGCCGTGCTCCTGATTGCCTTTCCCCAGCGCGCCAACCAGCGGCAGCGTGGCGACCGCGACAATAGTCGCGCCGAGCGAGCCGAGCAGAATACGTACCGCCGACAGCGTCGTGCGCTCCCGCGAGTCGTTCGTCAGAAACGGCAGCATGGCGCAGAATGGAATATTAACGAGGGTATAGAGAAACGACAGGCACAGATAGGTGACAAAAGCGTAGATCAGCTTACCGGTGGTGCCGAAATCAGGCACGTAGAAGGCCAAAATACACAGCAGTCCGAAGGGGATCGCGCCAGTCAGCAGATACGGACGGCAGCGCCCCCAGCGGGTGGCGGTATTGTCGATAACCAGCCCCATAAGCACGTCGGCAACGCCGTCCACCAGGCGCGTCACGAGGAACATCAGGCCAACGTAATAAGCGGGCAGGCCCATCACGTCGGTGTAAAAGAACATCAGATAAAGAGAGATCATCTGCCACACAAGGTTGCAGGAGAGGTCGGCGATGCCATAGCCAAGGCGCTGCCGCCAAAGGGTAAAGGTTGTTTCTGCCATAAAAGTAAACTCGCTTATCGTTGTTGTTAAAGTCCGTACTGGCGAATAAACCAGGCCGGGGTGCAGCTCCACGCATGGCAATAACTGTTTATCAGTTTGCTGCCATAAGGGGAAAAATCAGGATGCGCCGGGTCGAAGATTTCCCAGAAGGTATCGGCACCGTAGTCGACCATTGCTCCCCAGTAGGCTTTGATCTGCGCAATAGCGTCGTCGCGCAGCCCGCACTGCAGAAGGGCGGCAATATAGTGGTGACGCAGGTATGGCGTGTTCATGGCGATCGCGGGGGGATTTTGCTCCAGATTATGCATGATCTCCCGGCGCTGCTGAGGAGTACCGACTTCCGCCAGTACCAGCCAGATTTGCGATGCCCATGAGACCTGCCGCTGCTCGCCGCTGATGTAGAAGCCTTGCTGCTCGTCCCATAAGACATCGAGCGCCGCAGCTTTAAGCTGCTGTAAACGCTGGCGATAGCTGACGGCCAGCTCAGGTTCGAAACGCTCCGCCAGCCAGACGGCGCGCTGCAGGCAGTAAATCAGCACGCCCTGCGCTGCAGCCTGTTTATTCAGCGATGCCTGCCAGTCGATAAACACCCACCAGTCGTCGCTATCGCGTACAACCCCGGAGGCGTCGCAGCGTTTCAGCGCCAGTTCAATCTGACGACGGGCCGTGGGCCACAGCTCGCGGGCCGTAGCAATATCCTCCGCGCTTTGCAGATAGTTGTAGAGAACGTCAACAAAAAACAGAGAATAATCAAAGAGAAAGGTATCGTCAGCAATGACATCCGGCTGCACGAACACGTTGGCCGATACCATACCGTCCTCACGAGTATGCCCGGCGAAAAGGTACAGGCAGCGGCGTACTAAATCGTGACGGGCGAAGGTCACATCGTTCACCAGCGCCTGCAAACGTAAATCGCCGAGCCACAGGCGGCGGTCGCGTTTGGGGCCATCCTCAAACACCTCCTGCATGCAGTTTTGCAGGGTCAGAACGGCAACGCTGTCGATGGCCTTGAGCTGCGGGTCGGCGGTTGTCGCTGCCGGGCATGCGCCGCTGGCGGAGGTAACGGCATTCACCTGAATCTGGTTGAACTGCAGACGAAACTTGCGCGACACGGCTTTGACCTCCACCTTCAGATAGCGGAAGCAGTAGCGGCGCGGCAGATCAACGTCGGCGGGCAGAACATCAAGCCACAGATCCTGCTGCTGCAGCCAGCTGCTGCTTAGCCAGCCCTGGTAATCGCTGAACGGCTCACACACTTCGCTCAGCGTTTCGCCGAAGGTGAACTGCAGATGGGCCGGAGCGTCCGGCGGGCTCCCGACGCTCTGACAGAGAAAATGCAGGTAGCCAACAAAGTGGCTGCCAAAATCAATAATGACGCTATCGCCGCTGCTCAGCTCGCGCTGATAAAACGCGGCCAGGGAACTTACCGGCTCAGCGCGCCAGCCAAACAGCGCCGTGGCGTCGGCGTGGGCTTCCACCACGGCGATCGGCGGGTACGCCTGGCGACATAGCGCGGGCCGGAGCGTCTCGGCGGTGCGTAGAAAATCCGGGTGGCGGGTCATCGAGACCTGAGAATTATGCTGAATTGCCTGTGACATACTGCGTCCTCTGTATTTATTTGTCCGCAGCATAAGATGCCGGCCCCGGGGGCAACCACTCTGGCAATGCCAATGCATTTGCCAGATTGGCACTGATAATGAGATGGGCGGGTTGCCGATCACACTTCCAAACATCTTGCTCGTGGCGGTCGGGAAAATGCATTATCTTGCCTCTGCGCCGTAAGCCGTTTTGGACTTTATAGATGATGATGTTGACCGTTGAGTATTATTTCACCCATCCGCAGGATAAGCTGGGCATGTACGCCAGCGATCCGGAAGATAATAGCCATGAACATAGTCATGAATTTGCTGAGCTGGTGATCGTTGAGGAAGGGCACGGTTTACACGTTATTAATGGCAGACCGCTATATATTCAACAGGGCGACGTTTTTTACGTTCAGCCTGGCGACGTTCATTATTATGATGAGCTAGGGACGCTTAAGTTAATTAATGTGCTGATTAATCCGTTGGTAGAGTTTCATTATTTACAGCCTCTCGATACCTTATTACAGACTTTCTCTGCGCAGAATGCGTCCTGCTACGGTTGGCTGGCGCCGGACACCCGCCATATCTGCAAGGAACTGGTGGATAAGATATTTTCTGCCGAGCTGCGGCAGGGGCAAAATATTGCTCTGCGCGAAGCCGCGTTTTTCCAGCTGGTGACGACGATTCTGCATGCCGAAACCGAAGCGGAATATAGCACCACCAAATATAAGCTGCATAAATTGCTGACCTGGTTACAGGAGCACTGCTTTGAAGAGCATAACTGGCAGCAGCTGGCGGAAAAATTCCATCTGACCACGCGTACCGCTTTTCGCCATATTAAAGAGGCGACGGGATTGACGCCGGATAATTATTTAAAGCGTCTGCGATTAGTTTCGGCGCGCGTAAAATTACGCGAGACCGATATGACGATTACCGAAGTGGCCTATCTATGCGGCTTTGCCAACAGTAATCACTTTACCACTTTATATAAAAAGGTTTTTGGCCTGACGCCCAGCGAAGACCGGCGGCGTTTGCAGCGCTAGTTCTCTCCCCGGAGGCGATGCTGCGCATCTGTCCGGGCTACGCGTCCTCAGCGGTCTGCGATCCGGTAGCCCGGGCAAGGCGCTGTGCGCCGCCCCCGGGAGAAAGTGCGCAGCAGTTGAATCTTTATTCTTCCGGAGTATTGGCCCGCACGTGGCGGCCGCTGGCGACAAAATTGCCGGTCCCCAGATGATGCAGGGTATTGATCTTATCGTCATCGAACTGCCAGCGTCCGGTGACAAACGCGCGCTCATCGGCGGCGGCGGAAACCACTTCGCCAAACAGCGTATCGTACTGCTCCTGGGCCGCCGTCGCCGGCAGCAGACGGCACTCCATCCATGCCAGACACTTCTCCTCGATCAGCGGCAGTCCCAGTTCCGGACCGCTCACCACCGGAATTCCGTAAGCATTGAATTTATCTTCATCGCGGCCGCTGACGCTGCCGACCGCGTAGGTCCAGCTGGCGGCGGCCACGCCGGGAACCACGATGCCGAAGGTGCCGTTGCGCTCGATGATTTCCCGTGTCCAGGTGCTTTTATCCACCACGATAGCCACCCGCGGCGGGGCGAATTCCACCGGCATCGACCAGGCGGCGGCCATGACGTTGCGCCGGTCGGACGCAGCGTCGTAGCTGGTGATCAAAATGGTCGGGCCGTGGTTGAGCAGGCGGCTGGCATACTGCAGTTCCACGTGGCGAAAGCGGCTCATAGGCGTTCCTTGAGTAATGGGTCGGTTGGCAGGTAACACGTTAAGCCGCAATGAAAATGTAATCAATACGTCATCTCGTCTGACTATAGTCGCCAGCACAAAGTCCCAAAGAGGATCACAATATGTTGGCTCCCCTGATGTTATCCCAGGTGAGCGCGCCCCGTCGGATGTCGACCGCCGGGCATGGGTTGCTTTCCCGCAAGGGAGGGCGACAATGCGCGCGCTGACCCCTATCACTCTGCAGGCGGTCTCATTCGCCTTCGCAGAGATCCCCATTCTCGATGGCTTCTCGCTGCATATCGAACCCGGCAGCATTGTGGCGCTGCTGGGCCCGTCCGGCTGCGGCAAAAGCACCTTGCTGCGCCTGCTGGCCGGGCTGAGCGTGCCGGCCAGCGGTGAAATCCGCTTTGGCGATCGGCTGGTCGCCCGCGCAGGATGGGGATTGCCCCCGGAACAGCGCGATATCGGCATGGTTTTCCAGGATTACGCCCTCTGGCCGCATATGAGCGTGGCGCAGAACGTCGCCTTTCCGCTGCGCATGCGCGGCGTTGCCCGCGCCGAACGCGACCTCCGGGTGAGCGAGGCGCTGGCGCGGGTGGGCCTTGACGGCTTTGCGGAACGTAAACCTTCAGGCCTTTCCGGCGGCCAGCAGCAGCGGGTGGCGCTGGCGCGGGCGATCGTCGCCGCGCCGCGGGTGCTGCTGTTTGATGAGCCGCTCTCCAACCTGGACAGCGAACTGCGCGAATCGCTGTGTGGCGAAATGAGCCGCCTGCTGCGACAGCTCGGCACCACCGCCGTGTATGTCACCCACGACCGCCGTGAAGCCGACCTGTTAGCCGACCGGATCGTCCATTTATCCGCGGGCCGCGTGGCCGCTGTCCGCGCCGTTACGCCAACCTCAGGGGAAGTTGCATGAACACCGTTATGACCGTTAAGAAAGGAGTGGTACTCGCGATGGCTCTCTCCGCCATGATGCTCTCCAGCGCCCATGCGCTGACCGTTTACACTGCCGGCCCCGGCTCGCTGGCGAAAAACCTGGCCAGTGGTTTTGAACAACAGACCGGGGTGAAGGTGACCGTTTTCCAGGCCACCACCGGCAAAGTGATGGCCCGTCTGGAGGCCGAGCAGGCCAACCCGCAGGCGGATGTGCTGATCTCCGCTTCATGGGATACCGCGGAGGATCTGCACAACCGGGGCTGGTTGCTGCCTTTTCACAGCGCCAACGCCGACAAGGTACCGGCTAATCTGAAATCGGCGGACTATATCGCCCAGGGAGTCTCGGCGCTTGGCATCGTCTGGAACAGCAAAAGCGGCACTCCGGAGCCGAAAGAGTGGCGCGACCTCACCCAGCCGGCGTTTAAAGACAAGGTGACCACGCCCGACCCGTCGCTCTCCGGCGCGTCGCTGGATCTGTTGATTGGCCTGCAAAACAGCATGGGCGACCAGGCCTGGCAGCTGTTTGACGATCTGAAAAAGAACGGCATGGTGGTCAGCGGCCCCAACGCCCAGGCGGTGACGCCGGTGATGCAGGGGGCGAAAGCGGCGGTGTTCGGCGCGGTGGATTATGTCTCCTACGGCAATATTCAGCAGGGCGAGTCGCTGAAGGTGATTTTCCCGGCCAGCGGGACGGTGATCGCCCCGCGCCCGATGATGATCCTCAAAACCAGCCAGCATGCCGACGAGGCCAAAGCCTTTATCGATTACGTGCTGTCGCCGGAAGGTCAGGCGCGGGTCGCCGACGCCTGGCTGATGCCCGCTCGCCGCGATGTGGCCGCCAAACGCCCGCTGCTGGACGCGCTGAAGGTCTTGCCCACCAGCGGCGAGGGGAGTAGCGAGCGTAGCGCCGTCCTCAGCCGCTTCAGTCAGCTGTATGCCCACTAATTGACACGGTTCTCCGGCGCTGGCCGCCGGAGAACGCTTCGTTTCAGGAACCGCTGTGAAACAAAAATTCCTTTCCGGCGTGACGCTTGCCGCCCTGACGCTGCTGGTCGCGTTACCGCTGTTGTTTATTCTGCTGCAGGCGATTTTTCCCCATTTTAGCGCCGGTTCGCTCCATGACGCCTTTGGCGGTGTCTCGCCGCTGCTGGCCGACCCCCAGCTGCCGTCGATGCTCGGCGGTACGCTGTGGATTGCCGGCGGCGTGGCGGTGGCCAGCGTGATGATCGGCCTGCCGCTCGGTATTCTGCGCGGTATGTTTTCGTTGCCGCTGCCCCGGCTGTGGGACCTGCTGTTTTTGATCCCCTTTCTGACGCCGCCCTATATCTCGGCGCTCTCGTGGATGCTGGCTCTGCAAAGCCAGGGCTATCTGCAGCAGCTGATCGGCTGGCAGCTAAACGATCTGCTGTTCAGCCGCAGCGGGATCGTGCTGGTGATGACCTTTAACATTTTTCCGGTGGTTTACTTTGCCGTCTCCCGCAGCCTGCTGGCGAGCGGGCAACGGCTGGCGATGGTCGCCCGGGTCCATGGCGCCAGCGCCTGGCGCGCCTTCTGGCACGTGACGCTGCCGATGATCTCCCCGGCGCTGGCGTCGGGGATGCTGCTGGCGTTTACTCTCGCCATCGAGGAGTTTGGCGTCCCGGCGGCGCTGGGCAGTCGGGCGGGAGTAGTCATGCTGACGGTAGGCATTGAGAAAAAGCTGGCCGACTGGCCGGTGGATCTCACCGGCGCTGCGCTGCTGTCGCTGCTGCTGATGGTGGTGGCGTTGTTCGCCTGGTGGCTGCAAACGCGGCTGGTGGGGGAGAAGGAGGTCACCAGCGTCACCGGTAAACCGGGAGAAAACCGCGGAACGTCGCTGGGCTGGATGACGCTGCCCGCGCTGCTGGTGATGGCGGCCGTCGGCGGCCTGGCGGTCGGGGTCCCCGCCGTCTCGATGATGCTCACCAGCCTGATGGGCACCCTGTCGGGCGGGGTGAGCCTGGAGAATGTCACGCTGCGTCACTTCGCGGCGCTGTTCGACCAGCAGGGCGACGCCCTGTCGGCCCTCGGCGTCAGCCTGTCGCTGGCGTTAGGTTCGGCGCTGATCGTCGGCGCGCTGGGGCTGCTGGCCGCCTGGCTGGTAATGGTGCAGAAGATCAAAGGGCGCGGGGTGGTGGATGCGCTGTCGCTGATGCCGGCGGCGCTGCCCGGCGTGGTGGTGGGGGTGGGATTGATCCTGCTGTGGAATCAGCCCTTCTGGCCGTGCTCGCCCTACAACACGCTGTGGATGCTGCTGCTCTCCTATTGCTGCCTGCTGCTGCCCTGGCCGGTGCGCTATGTCGGCAGCGCGCTGCGCCAGCTGGGCCCGAACCTTGAGCCCGCCGCCCGGGTGCACGGCGCGTCGCCGCTGCGGGCGCTGCGGTTGATTGTCCTGCCGCTGGTCTTTCCGGCGCTGCTGGCGGCGATGCTGATGGTGTTTGCGGTGGCGTCCCGGGAGCTGGTGACCTCGCTGCTGCTGTCGCCCGCCGGCACGCAGACCGTGGCGGTGTTTATCTGGCGCCAGTTTGAACAGGGATCCGTTGGTCAGGGCATGGCGATGGCCAGCCTGACGCTGTTTACCGGTCTGGTCCTGATGCTGACGGCGCTGGCGCTGATGCAGCGCAGCACGCGCGGTTAACGGCAAGCGCACAAAAAAGAGGGTCGGCGCGGAAAAATAGGCTATAAATGTCGGACACCTACAGCTGGAGACCCTGATGAGTCCCTTTTTACGCGCCTATTTTTCCCGTCTGGGCTGGACGGGCGAGCCTGATGTTTCCATTGATACCTTGCGCCAACTGCATCTGCAGCATAACAGCGCCATCCCCTTTGAAAACCTCGACGTCCTGCTGCCGCGCGAGATCCATCTTGACGACCTGGCGCTGGAGGAGAAGCTGATCGCCGGCCGCCGCGGAGGGTATTGTTTTGAACAAAATGGCCTGCTGGAGCGCGCGCTGCGCGAAATAGGCTTTAACGTTCGCAGCCTGCTTGGCCGGGTGGTGCTGGCCAATCCGCCGCAGATGCCGCCGCGCACTCACCGTTTATTGCTGGTGGAAGTGGCGGGCGAGCGCTGGGTAGCCGACGTTGGCTTCGGCGGCCAGACGCTGAACGCGCCGATCAAGCTGCTGGCCGATATCCCGCAGCAGACGCCGCACGGCAGCTATCGTCTGGTGCATGAAGGGGATGAGTGGACGCTGCAGTTCAACCATCACGAGCACTGGCAGTCGATGTACCATTTCGATTTAGGCCGCCAGTATGCGTCTGATTATGTGATGGGTAACTTCTGGTCGGCGCACTGGCCGCAGTCCCACTTCCGTCACCACCTGCTGATGTGCCGTCATCTGCCTGACGGCGGCAAAATGACCCTCACCAATTTCCACTTTACCCACTGGGAGAATAACCACGTGGTGGAGAAGGTCGATTTTGCCGATGTCTCCGCGCTGTACGAAGGGCTGCAGACCCGCTTCGGCCTCGGCGTGGACGATCCTAAACATGGCTTCAGCGAAGCGGCGCTGGCGGCGGTGATGGCGGCGTTCGATACCCATCCGGAAGCCGGGAAGTAAATTTTCTCATGCCCGGCGGCGCTGCGCCTGCGCGGGCCTAGGGGGATGAGCCTGTGAGAGGGCCCTGTAGGCCGGGTAAGGCGACAGCCGCCACCCGGCGAAATTACAGGTACCGTGCCTGATATCTTGCCCGGCGGCGCTGCGCTTCGCGGGCCTACGGGTTATGAGCTCTGTGAGAGGGCCCTGTAGGCCGGGTAAGGCGACAGCCGCCACCCGGCGAAATTACAGGTACCGCGCCTGATATCTTGCCCGGCGGCGCTGCGCCTGCGCGGGCCTACGGGGGATGAGCCTGTGAGAGGGCCCTGTAGGCCGGGTAAGGCGACAGCCGCCACCCGGCATAACGGCTGGAGCCGGGTCGATAACTACCCGGACTCGCGCGAAGGCCGCGTCCGGGCTACCGGTTAGGATGAATGATAACAGCCGCCAGCGCTCAGCGTCGGGAGCGCACCACCTGGTAGCGGCGGGTGAAATACTCCACCGGCGCGCTCCAGACGTGAACCAGACGGGTGAACGGGAAGATCAGGAAGATGGTCATCCCCAGCACCAGGTGGACGCGGTAAATCCAGGCCACGCCGTCCAGATGCGCCGAGGCGCCGCCGTGGAAGGTGACCACCGCCTGCGCCCAGTCCACCAGCTTGAGCATTTCGCTGCCGTCCGGATGCTGGGCGGAGAAGTGGATCGTCGTCAGCCCCAGCGCGCACTGAATCAGCAAAATGCACAGGATCAGAATATCTGCCGTGGTGGAGGTGGCGCGAATGCGCGGGTTGGTCAGGCGGCGAGCCAGCAAGCCGATGCCGCCCACCAGGGTGAGCACCCCACACACGCCGCCGAGGATCATTGCCATCAGCTGCTTCTGCGACATTGGCAGGAACCACGAGTAGACCCAGTGCGGGGTCAGCATGCCAAAGAGATGGCCGAAAAAAATGCCGAGAATGCCGATATGAAACAAGTTCGACCATAGCACCATCCCGCGTTTATCCAGCATCTGGCTGGATGACGCGCGCCAGGTATACTGCCCATAGTCGTAGCGTAGCCAGCTGCCGAGCAGAAACACGGCGCCGCAAAGGTAAGGGTAGATATCGTAAAAGAAGACGTTCAGATACTGGATCATTTCGGGCCTCCGGCGCGGATGTCGACGTACAGCGGCGCCACATCCTGGCTAAAGCGTCGTTGATAAGCTTGCATAGGCGAGCTGTCGCAAGCGGTCGCATTATCTTCAATAAACTTCACCTGCTCTTCTTCCCACACTTCGTCCAGCGCCTGACAGGTATCGTCGCGCTTTTCTCCCGCCACCTGTTTGGTGACACTGTCACTGGTGAGCGGGCTTTTTGCCAGCGCCAGCAGGGCGTCAAACAGTTGATAATACGAGCATTCTCGTTGCTTCAGGCGGCCGCCGATCAGCGCCAGAATCGGCGCGATATTCTGCAGCCCTTCACGGGCGTCGGCGAGGGGTAAAATACTGAGATACTCCAGATACAGCGGCAGATAGTCGGGCAGTTCACGGCAATCGATCAGCAGACCTGCCTGCTGATACTGATTCATCAGGTCCACCATCGCCTGGCCACGGTCGCGGGACTCAGCATGCACATGTTCAAACAGCAGCAGCGAGGTGGCGCGCCCTCGCTCGAACACCTCGCACCAGTCGGCCTGGCGATCCAACAGCGGCGCCGCCAGCAGCTCCCCGACAAAGGGCGTCAGGGATGGGATATCGGCGCTGACCAGCGCCAGGGCTTCGTCGCGGTTCTCCCACAGCACCTCGTCGGGATACTCCAGCAGCAGACCGAGCACTTTCAGGATCCGCATCACTCTCCCTCCCCATGCTTACGCACGCCGCTGACGTCGATGGCGTCAATCCGCCGGCTGTTAAACAGGTTGAATTTCGTATCTGACCCGTGGCAGCCGTCGCCGAAGGTAAAGCCGCAGCCGTTACGTTCCGGGAAGGCATCCTCCGCCAGTTCGCGATGGCTGGTGGGGATCACGAAGCGGTCTTCGTAGTTGGCGATCGCCAGATAGCGATACATCTCTTCGACCTGCTCAACGCTGAGTCCCACCTCTTCAATTGCCCGGGTATCGGTCACGCCCTCGACGGTTTGCGAGCGCTTGTAGTGGCGCATCGCCATCATCCGTTTCAGCGCGCGCAATACCGGCCCGGTATCCCCGGCGCTCAGCAGGTTCGCCAGGTACTGGACCGGAATGCGCAGGCTCTCAACCGCCGGCAGGATGGCGCCGTTGTTCGGCAGGCCGCCGGCGTCAGCAACCGACTGGATCGGCGACAGGGGCGGCACATACCAGACCATCGGCAGAGTGCGATACTCCGGATGCAGCGGCAGGGCCAGCTTCCAGTCCATCGCCAGCTTATAGACCGGCGATTTCTGCGCCGCCTCAATGACATTGTGGGGGATGCCTTGTTTTAACGCTTCCTCGATGACCGCCGGATCGTTTGGATTAAGGAATACCTCGCACTGGCGCTCATAGAGGTCGGTTTCATGCTCGGTGCTGGCAGCTTCTTCGATACGGTCGGCGTCATACAGCAAGACGCCGAGATAGCGGATGCGCCCGACGCAGGTTTCGGAGCACACCGTTGGCTGCCCGGACTCAATGCGCGGATAGCAGAAGATGCATTTTTCCGACTTACCGCTCTTCCAGTTAAAGTAGATTTTTTTATATGGACAGCCGCTGATGCACATCCGCCAGCCGCGGCATTTGTCCTGGTCTATCAGCACGATGCCATCTTCCTCACGCTTGTAGATGGCGCCGCTCGGGCAGGTGGCCACGCAGCTCGGGTTGAGGCAGTGCTCGCACAGGCGCGGGAGGTACATCATAAAGGTGTTTTCGAACTGGCCGTACATCTCTTTCTGCATGGCTTCGAAGTTACGGTCGCGGGCGCGTTTCTCGAACTCACCGCCGAGCAGTTCCTCCCAGTTCGGGCCCCAGTCAATTTTATCCATCCGCTCGCCGCTGATCAGCGAGCGTGGGCGGGCGGTAGGCAGATATTTTCCCTCCGGCGCGTTGTGCAGATGCTGGTAATCGTAGGTGAAGGGTTCGTAGTAATCGTCAATCGCCGGCAGCACCGGGTTGGCGAATATCTTCGACAGCACGCTAACCCGATTGCCGAGGCGGGGCGTCAGTTTACCGCTGATGCCGCGGATCCAGCCGCCTTGCCACTGCTCCTGGTCTTCCCAGTTTTTTGGGTAGCCAATGCCCGGTTTGGTTTCCACATTATTGAACCACGCGTACTCCATGCCCTCCCGGCTGCTCCAGACGTTTTTACAGGTGACCGAGCAGGTGTGACAGCCGATGCATTTGTCCAGATTCAGCACCATTCCAACCTGAGAACGGATTTTCATTTTTTCGCCTCCTGTACCTGATCGCGACCTTCGTCATCCAGCCAGGCAATATTTTTCATTTTGCGGATCATGATGAACTCGTCGCGGTTGGAGCCGACGGTGCCGTAGTAGTTAAAGCCATAGGCCAGCTGGGCGTAGCCGCCGATCATGTGCGTCGGCTTCGGGCAGACGCGGGTGACGGAGTTATGAATGCCGCCGCGGCGGCCGGTCACTTCCGAACCCGGGATATTCATAATCCGCTCCTGAGCGTGATACATCATGGTCATCCCCGGCGGCACGCGCTGGCTCACCACCGCCCGGGCGGTGAGGGCGCCGTTGGCGTTGAACGCTTCAATCCAGTCGTTATCTTCAATGCCCAGCTCTCTGGCGTCAGTTTCACTGAGCCAGACGATCGGCCCGCCGCGCGACAGCGTCAGCATCAGCAGGTTTTCGCTGTATGTGGAGTGGATCCCCCATTTCTGGTGCGGGGTCAGGAAGTTCAGCGCTTTCTCCGGAAAACCGTTCGGCGGCACGGCCTTCATCTGGCTGACGCTGCGGGTATCAATGGGCGGGCGATAAGCCACCAGACTTTCGCCGAAGGCCCGCATCCACGGATGGTCCTGATACAGCTGTTGCCGCCCGGAGAGGGTGCGCCACGGGATCAGTTCGTGCACGTTGGTATAACCGGCGTTGTAGGAGACGTGCTCGCTTTCCAGTCCCGACCACGTTGGGCTGGAGATGATCTTGCGCGGCTGCGCCTGAATATCGCGGAAGCGGATCTTCTCATCCTCTTTATTCAGCGCCAGATGAGTGTGGTCGCGACCGGTAAATTCTCCCAGCGCCTGCCAGGCTTTCACCGCCACCTGGCCGTTGGTTTCCGGCGCGAGGCTGAGAATAACTTCGGAGGCGTCAATGGCGCTGTCGATCCGCGGCCGGCCTTTGGCCGGACCGTCCTGCTTGAGGTAGTTAAGCTTGCCGAGGAAATCGACTTCGCTTTGCGTATTCCACGAGATGCCTTTCCCGCCGTTGCCAAGCTTATCGAGCAGCGGCCCGAGAGAGGTGAAGCGTTCCCAGGTGGCGGGATAGTCGCGCTCCACCAGGGCAATCGACGGAGCGGTTTTCCCGGGGATCAGATCGCATTCGCCCTTGCGCCAGTCAAGCACCTCGAACGGCTGCGCCAGCTCAGCCGGAGAGTCATGCTGCAGCGGGACCAGCACCACGTCGGTCTCTTTCCCGAGATGGCCGACGCAGACCTGCGAGAAGGATTTGGCGATATCTTTGTAAATCTCCCAGTCGCTCTTTGCCTCCCACGCCGGGTCGACGGCGGCGGAAAGCGGGTGGATAAACGGATGCATATCCGAGGTGTTCATATCGTCTTTTTCGTACCAGGTGGCGGTCGGTAGAACAATATCGGAAAAGAGACAGGTACTGGACATGCGGAAATCCAGCGTCACCAGCAGGTCGAGTTTGCCCTCGATAGCCGCCGTCTGCCACTCGACTTCCTCAGGTTTCACCTCATCGCTGGCGCCCAGTTCATCCCCCTGAATACCGCTGTCGGTCCCGAGCAGGTATTTCAACATGTACTCATGCCCCTTACCGGACGATCCCAGCAGGTTAGAGCGCCAGATAAACAGGTTCCGCGGATGGTTTTTGCCGCTGTCCGGCTGCTCGGCGGCAAAGCGGATCTCGCCGGATTTTAGCGACCGCACCGTGAACTCCGAGGGCGATAGCCCGGCGGCCTCGGCCTGCTGCTTGATGGTCAGCGGGTTGACGTTGAGCTGTGGTGCAGAAGGCAACCAGCCCATCCGTTCCGCGCGGACGTTGAAGTCGATAAGGCTGCCGCTAAATTTGCTGGCGTCGGCCAGCGGCGACAACAGCTCCTGCGCGGTCAGTTTTTCATAGCGCCACTGGCTGGCGTGATTGTAGAAATAGGAGGTGCTGTTCATTTGCCGCGGCGGGCGGTTCCAGTCCAGCGCGAACGCCAGCGGCAGCCAGCCGGTCTGCGGGCGCAGCTTCTCCTGGCCGACATAGTGCGACCAACCGCCGCCGCTCTGGCCGACGCAGCCGCAGAACACCAGCAGGTTAATCATCCCCCGGTAGTTCATATCCATGTGGTACCAGTGGTTTACCCCGGCGCCGAGGATAATCATCGAACGGCCATGGGTTTTATGTGCCGTATCGGCGAACTCGCGGGCGATTTGTTCGATATGCTGGCGCGGCACGCCGGTGATCTGCTCCGCCCACGCCGGGGTATAGGCTTTAACCTCGGCGAAATCTTTCGCCGCATTGACATCATCAAGCCCTCGGTCCAGGCCGTAGTTAGCCAGAATCAGGTCATATACGCTGACCACCAGGCCGCTTTCGCCACTGGCCAGCGTCAGCTGTTTCACCGGGAGCGGATGAAGGGTTACCGGTGCCTGCGGCACGCTGCGGAAATGTGGGTTTTCATTGCCGCCGAAGTAGGGGAAGGCGACTGACGCCACGCTGTCGCGAATATCCAGCAGAGACAGCGTGAGCTCCACCGTTTTGCCGTCAGCCAGCGGTTCGAGATTCCATTTCCCTTTTTCGCCCCAGCGAAAGCCGATGGAACCGTTTGGCGCCACCAGTTCGCCGTCGGCGGTGCAGGCGACGGTTTTCCATTCCGGGTTATTCGTTTCGCCCAGTCCATCCAGCAGGTCGGAGGCGCGCAGCATGCGGCCTGGCACATAGCTGCCATCGTCGCGCGGCTCAAGCATCACCAGCATCGGCATGTCGGTATAGGTGCGGCAGTAGTTAAGAAAGTAATCGCTCGGGTTATCAAGGTGGAAGGCTTTGAGGATGACGTGGCCCATGGCCATCGCCAGCGCGCTGTCGGTACCTTGCTTCGGCGCCAGCCAGTGGTCGCACAGTTTGGCCACTTCCGAATAGTCCGGGGTGATGGCGATGGTTTTGGTGCCTTTGTAGCGTACTTCGGTGAAGAAGTGGGCATCCGGGGTCCGGGTCTGCGGCACGTTGGAGCCCCAGGCGATAATGTAGCTGGCGTTGTACCAGTCGGCGGATTCCGGCACGTCGGTCTGCTCGCCCCAGGTCATTGGCGAGGCCGGGGGCAGATCGCAGTACCAGTCGTAGAAGCTGAGGCAGGTGCCGCCGATAAGGGATAAATAGCGGGTACCCGCCGCGTAGGAGACCATCGACATCGCCGGGATCGGCGAGAACCCGGCGACACGGTCCGGGCCGTAGTGTTTGATGGTCCAGACGTTGGCGGCGGCGATGAGCTGATTCAGCTCTTTCCAGCTGGAGCGGACAAAGCCGCCTTTGCCGCGCGCCGCTTTATAGCTGGTGGTTTTGGCCGGATCCTGCATGATGCTATCCCAGGCCTGCACCGGGTCGGGAAACTGCGCCAGTGCTTCGCGCCACAACGCAATCAGCCGTTTACGCGCCAGCGGGTACTTCAGACGGTTGGCGCTATAGAGATACCAGGAGTAGCTGGCGCCTCGCGGGCAGCCGCGTGGTTCATGGTTCGGCAGATCCGGGCGGGTACGCGGATAATCGGTCTGCTGGGTTTCCCAGGTCACCAGACCGTTTTTGACATAAATTTTCCAGCTGCAGGAGCCGGTGCAATTCACGCCGTGGGTGGAGCGGACAATTTTGTCGAACTGCCAGCGTTGACGGTAGCTGTCTTCCCAGTCACGGTTGTTGTTGTAAACCTGACCGTGGCCGTTGGCAAAGGTTTCGCCTTTCTGCTTAAAGTAGCGAAAGCGATCCAGTAGTTTACTCATGACATTTCTCCTGCTCCGATAAAGTCCGGCATCGTGCCACCCGGCCGGATGAGCGAACGAACGCGTACGCCGGATAAGGCGGAAGCCGCCATCCGGCAGATAAATCGTTATGGTTAAGCGGGTTTACGTCGGCCGTAGACCAGCCAGGTCACCAATACGCAAACCACATAAAAAACGAAAAAGACCTTCATCGCCCCGACCGGCGAACCGGTCATCGCCAGCGAGGTGCCGAAGGCTTTCGGGATAAAGAAGCCGCCGATGGCGCCAATTGCCGAGATAAAGCCCAGCGCGGCAGCGGTATCGGTTACGGCTTCATGCTGCGCTTCTTCTTCGCTGCCGCCGCGCTGCCTCACGCTCTCGATGGTGAGCTGACGGAAGATGACGGCGATCATCTGGAAGGTGGAGCCGCTGCCGAGCCCGGCGGTTAAGAACAGCCCCATAAACACCACGTAGAAGGCGAGGAAGCTGCCGGATCCGCTGCCCGGCAGGGTGAGGAACAGCAGACCGGTAAAGAGCGCCATCAGCACGAAATTGACCAGCGTCACCCGCACACCGCCCAGACGGTCGGAGATGATCCCGCCGAACGAGCGCGCCAGCGCGCCAATAAACGGTCCAAAGAAAGCCAGCTTGAGAATGTCGACCGCAGGAAACTGGGTTTTCGCCAGCATGGCGAAGCCGGCGGAGAAGCCGATAAATGAGCCGAAAGTCGCCAGATAGAGCAGGCTCAACAGCCACATATGCGGGCGCTTGAGTACGGGAAGCTGATCGCGAATCGAGGCCTTCGAACTGGCGATATCATTCATACCGAACCAGGCGGCAGCGGTGGCAAGCAGAAGGAGGGGTACCCAGACGAGCGCCGCATTACTCAGGGCCATGGTCGAGCCATCGGGCTGGGTGACGCCATGGACGCCGAGGAAGGTGAAGAGCGGCAGGAAGATCACCGCCGGGGCGACCATCTGCATCACGCTGACCCCGAGATTGCCCAGGCCGCCGTTGACCCCCAGCGCGCTGCCCTGTTTGGCTTTGGGAAAAAAGAAACTGATATTTCCCATACTGGAAGCAAAATTAGCCCCGGCAAAACCGCACAGCAGCGCAATAACAATAAATACCCAGAATGGAGTAGCACTATTCTGGATCGCCACGCCTAACCAAATACAAGGCACAATTAGGATCACTGTACTTAATACGGTCCAGTAGCGCCCGCCGAAGAGAGGTACCATAAAGGAGTAGGGGACCCGTAATATCGCGCCGGAAAGTGAAGGAAGTGCGGTTAATAAAAAAAGCTGGTCGGTAGTGAAATGAAATCCGACCTTATTAAGGTTGACCGCCACGGCGCTGAATAACATCCATACGCAGAAGGCAAGTAGTAAGCAGGTGACTGATATCCAGAGGTTTCTTCTCGCAATGGCCTGACCTTTGTTTTCCCAGAAGGCCTTATTTTCTGGCCGCCAGTTTTTCAAAAGGTAATGATTATCTTTCTCATTTTGTACCGACATATTGCCCTCTAATTGCCCGGAATGCAGTAAATAAATAAGGTCAACAGCTGAATACAAGGTGACGGTGAATAACCCTTAATTGGCGTTATCTAAAAAGCGTAGATAAAAAAACCGTGCTGTCGGAGAGCACGTGGAGAGCGTAGCGGGATTAATTGTTACTAAATGTAAAATTTAACTAAAATAACTCCAGCGTAATCATCTTATTGACGTAACGGCTAAACGCCGTCTCGTCCAGGGTTTGGGCGCCGAGGGCGTAAATCCCGTCGAGGCCGCACACCAGGGCGATAAAACGCCAGGCGATATCCACCGGCGGCTCGGTCGAGTGAAACTCACCGCAGGCGAGGCCCTGTTCCACGATCGCCACGGTCTCGGCATGCCACATGGTCATGGTCAGCAGGTAGGCCGCTTTGATGTCCGGGTCGCTGTCGGCCAGAACCTGGCCTTCCCGCCACAGGCGGATATAGGGTTCCAGCCGGCCATCCTCGCTGCCGATCATCGAGAATAACCGCTCGCGCCAGCTGGCATCCTCCGCCACCAGCGGCATGTCGAGCATCTCGCGGATAAGACGGATGAACACCTGGGACTTCAGCTCGCCGATGGAGGCGAAGTGGTGGTGCAGTTGCCCGGCGGCCACCTGCGCCTCGCGGGCGATCTGTCGGACGGTCATGGCGCTGAAGCCGCCGCGCAGCGCCAGGCGCATGGCGGCCTGCATAATCCCTTCCCGTCGCTCATCCCGCTGTAAATAGTGCATAGAACCCCGCTGATATCTGGCTTTAACCGAGTGTAACAAAAAGTTGGACATGTGTTCAACAATCCGGCAGGATCGCCATCCTGGACATGTGTCCAAGTTCTAACATTGAGGTACACGCTATGTCACGGCAATGGATGACGCTGATGGCGATTTTGCTGGTTTATATTCCGGTGGCGATTGACGCCACGGTGTTGCATGTGGCCGCGCCGACCCTCAGCGTCGCGCTGGGCAGCAGCGGCAATGAGCTGTTGTGGATCATTGATATCTATTCATTGGTGATGGCCGGGATGGTGCTGCCGATGGGCGCCCTTGGCGATAAAATCGGCTTTAAACGTCTGCTGCTGCTCGGCAGCGCTATTTTTGGCGTCGCCTCGCTGTGCGCCGCGCTGTCGCCGACCGCCCTGACGCTGATTGCCTCCCGCGCCCTGCTGGCGGTGGGGGCGGCGATGATCGTTCCAGCGACGCTTGCCGGGATCCGCAGCACCTTCGCCGAGGCCAGCCAGCGCAATATGGCGCTGGGGCTGTGGGCGGCGGTGGGCTCCGGCGGCGCGGCCTTTGGCCCGCTGGTGGGCGGCATGCTGCTGGAGCATTTCTACTGGGGATCGGTGTTCCTGATCAACGTGCCGATTGTGCTGGTGGTTATCGCCATTAACGCGAAAGTGGTGCCGCGCCAGCCCGCGCGCCGCGACCAGCCGCTGAACCTACTGCAGGCGCTCATTTTGATTGCGGCGATCCTGATGCTGGTGTATAGCGCCAAATCGGCCCTGAAGGGCCAGCTGGCGCTGTGGCTCACCGCGCTGGTGGCGATCGGCGGGGCGGCGATGCTGACCTGGTTTATCCGCAAACAGCTGTCGGCGGCCCGGCCGATGGTGGATATGCGTCTGTTCACCCATCGTATTATTTTAAGTGGGGTGATGATGGCGATGACGGCCCTGATTACCCTGGTGGGTTTTGAGCTGCTGATGGCGCAGGAGCTGCAGTTTGTGTATCAGAAAACGCCGTTCGAGGCGGGGATGTTTATGCTGCCGGTGATGGTGGCCAGCGGCTTTAGCGGGCCGATTGCCGGGATGCTGGTGTCGAAGCTCGGACTGCGCGAGGTGGCTACCGGCGGGATGTTGCTGAGCGCCTTCAGCTTTCTGGGCCTGGCGCTGACCGATTTCAGCACTCAACACTGGCTGGCCTGGGGGCTGATGACGCTGCTGGGCTTTAGCGTCGCCAGCGCGTTGCTGGCCTCCAGCTCCGCCATTATGGCGGCGGCGCCGAAGGAGAAAGCGGCGGCGGCCGGGGCGATCGAAACCATGGCCTATGAGCTGGGCGCCGGCCTCGGCATTGCGCTGTTCGGCCTGATCCTCACCCGCAGCTACAGCGCCACCATTGTGCTACCGTCCGGGCTGAATGAGACGATGGCGCAGCAGGCGTCGTCATCGATCGGCGAGGCGGTCAGCCTGAGCCAGCTGCTGCCTGCGGGGGTGGCGGAGGCGCTAATGGCGGCGGCGAAGGCGGCCTTTACCCAGGCGCACAGCCTGGTGCTGGCGACAGCGGGGGTCATGCTTCTGCTGCTGGCCGCCGGGATCTGGCGCAGCCTCGCCACGGTGACGAAGCCGCAGTCGGCGCTATAGCTGTAGCGACAGGTCCATAGCCGCGCGGCGTAGCGGGGCGAGGGCCTTCTCTTTTAACGCCGCGGCGCTGACCGTCGCGGCCGGCACTCCGACATTCAGCGCGGCCACCACCTGGCCATGACGCGACAGCACCGGCACCGCCAGCGAGCACAGGCCCACCTCTATCTGGCGGTCGGCGAGGGCATAGCCCTGCATGCGCACCCGATCAATCTCCGCGCGTAGCCCGGCCATATCGCACAGGGTGTGTGGGGTGTAGCGAATGAGCACAGCGCGTGACAGTGTCACCTCCAGCTGCTCCTCCGGCAGCGCGCTGAGCAATACGCGACCCATCGACGTCGCCCACGCCGGCAGACGGCTGCCGCGTCCGAGATCGACGCTCAGTAAATTATTCACCGCGGCGCGGGCGATATAGAGCACGTTATCCCCATCGAGCGTTGCCGCCGAACAGGATTCGCCGAGGGCTTTGCCGAGGCTATCCAGCGCCGTCTGCGCCACTTTCGCCAGCGGGGTGCCGGCGAGATAGGCATGGCCCACCGCCAGCACCCGGGGCAACAGCTCATAATGGCGGCCATCCGGGCTATGGACCATGCCCAGCGCGGCGAGGGTATACAGGCAGCGGCGTACCGCCGCGCGGGAAATTTGCGTTTTCTGGCTTAACTGGGAAATGGTCAGCCGCTGACGCTGCGGGGTAAAGGCGTTAAGCACCTCCAGCCCGCGAGCCAGAGACAGCATAAAGTTGGGATCGTGCTCGGCCTGCCTGGCGCTTAGGGTGGTGGGGGTATGGTCACGCATGGATTCCCTCTCCGTTGCATTGCAAAGCTCACGGGGCATCACTATACCGTGCGCAAACCGCACCGTCCTGAATTGTGCCGGTTTTACCACCGCGATCACATTATTAACCGTCTTTTAACAAACGTGCCGATAATCGCACAACATTTCGATTATCGCCGTTGACCACCCGCCAGGCCGAACCCTATTGTCAATGGCACAGCCCTCCCCGTTATGGATGTGGGTACAAAAAGTTATACATCTCATCAGGAAGCGAAAATGACTGCCACCGTAGAAGGTATTGAGAGCTGGATTGTGGATGTCCCAACCATCCGGCCACATAAATTGTCGATGACCACCATGGGATGTCAGACGCTGGTGATCGTGCGCCTTACTCGCTCCGACGGCATCTGCGGCATTGGCGAGGCCACCACCATCGGCGGCTTGAGCTATGGCGTCGAGAGCCCGGAGGCTATCTCGTCGGCAATAACGCATTACCTGACGCCGCTGCTGCTGGGGCAACCGGCCGATAACCTGAATGCGCTGACCGCCCGCATGAACATCGCCGTTAAAGGCAACACCTTTGCGAAGTCCGCCATTGAAACCGCGCTGTTGGATGCCCAGGGCAAAGCGCTGGGCCTGCCGGTGTCGGCGCTGCTCGGCGGCGCGCTGCAAACGTCCTTGCCGGTGCTCTGGACGTTAGCCAGCGGCGATACCGCAAAAGATATTGCCGAAGGGGAAAAATTGTTAGCAGAGGGCCGCCATCGGGCGTTCAAGCTGAAAATTGGCGCCCGCGAATTAGCTACCGACCTGCGCCATACCCGCGCCATTGTGGAAGCGTTAGGGGATCGCGCCAGCATCCGCGTCGACGTCAACCAGGCCTGGGACGCGGCGACCGGCGCGAAAGGCTGCCGCGAGCTGGCGGCGATGGGCGTCGACCTCATCGAACAGCCGGTCAGCGCCCACGACAACGCGGCGCTGGTGCGGTTGAGCCAGCATATTGAAACCGCGATCCTCGCCGACGAAGCGGTAGCCACCGCTTACGATGGCTATCAACTGGCGCAGCAGGGCTTTACCGGCGCCTACGCGCTGAAAATAGCCAAGGCCGGCGGACCGAACAGCGTACTGGCGCTGGCTCGCGTCGCCCAGGCGGCGGGGATTGGCCTGTATGGCGGCACCATGCTGGAGGGGACCGTGGGGACTGTCGCCTCGCTGCACGCCTGGTCGACGCTGCCGCTGCAGTGGGGCACCGAGATGTTCGGCCCTCTGTTGCTGAAAGACGATATCGTCCGCATACCGCTCTCCTTTGCCGACGGTGAGGTGGTGCTCCCGCAAACCCCGGGTCTTGGCGTCGAGCTGGATGAAGACAAACTGCGTTTTTACACCCGCCAGGCGTAGCGGGTAACAGGAGAAACATATGCTATTTAAAGTGGAGATGACCGTGAATATTCCGCTTGGTTTTCCCGTCGCCGAAGCGGAGGAAATAAAGCAACGCGAAAAAGCCTATTCACAACAATTACAGCGGGAAGGCAAATGGCGACATATCTGGCGCGTCGCCGGTCTTTACGCCAATGTCAGTATTTTCGATGTCAACGATGCCGAAGAGTTACATCAAATATTAATGGGATTGCCGCTGTATCCTTTTATGGATATTCGCGTCGAGGCGCTGTGCCGTCATCCCTCGTCTGTTCGTGACGACGATAGCTAATAATAACACCTGACCTCATGCCGGGGTGACCCGGAAATACCCTACAACGATAAGAGAGAATAATGATGAGTAATGCTTTCGTACAACAAGAAGCCGTGCAGAAATTATTACGTGAAGGCGCGGGTTTACATGTCCCTGGCGGTAACGAACGTTTTAAAGCCATTATTCACCGTCTGCTGGAGAATATCTGTACGCTGATCGACGACTATAACGTCACCGAAGAAGAGTTCTGGCATGCGGTGAACTATCTGCATGCGCTGGGCGGCCGTCAGGAGGCGGCGCTGCTGGCGGCGGGACTGGGTCTGGAGCATTTCCTCGACCTGCGTCAGGACGCCATTGACGCGGCGGCGCGCCGGGAAACCGGCACCCCGCGCACCATCGAAGGGCCGCTGTATGTGGCCAATGCGCCGCTGGCCGACGGCCACGCCCGGATGGATGATGGCGCCGACGCCGGGGAAGTGATGTGGCTGCATGGCCAGGTCAACGATACCGAGGGCCGGCCGGTGGCCAACGCCATTGTCGATATCTGGCACGCCAATACCCTCGGCAATTACTCCTTCTTCGATCCGAGCCAGAGCGAATACAACCTGCGCCGGCGGATCCGCACCGGCGCCGATGGCCGCTACAGCGTGCGCAGCATCCTGCCTTCCGGCTACGGCTGTCCGCCGGATGGCCCGACGCAGAAGCTGCTGGATCGGTTAGGTCGCCATGGCAACCGTCCGGCGCACATTCACTTCTTCGTCTCCGCGCCGGGGCATAAACATCTCACCAGCCAGATCAACCTCAGCGGCGATAAATATCTGTGGGATGATTTTGCCTTTGCCACCCGCGACGGCCTGATTGCCGACCCGATCAAAGTGACGGACCGCGAGATTATCGCGATGCGCGACCTTGAGGGAGAGCACACTGAGGTCTGTTTTGATTTCACCCTGTGTAAAGCGCTCAGCGCCGACGAAGAGCAGCGCGGCGCCCGCCTGCGCGCCAAAGCGTAATCTGCTGTAACGGCCCCGGGCACGCGGTTGCCCGGGCCAGACATTGCACCTGAAAGCAAACAATTCACCCGGTTTCTTTCATCCTGAATACTGCAGGAGGGACTGACTCATGCAAAAAACGCTATCAGCGCTTAAAGACAAAATTAACAACGCCTTAATTGTCGATCGTGAAAACCATATTTACCGCTGCCACCGTTCGATATTTACCGACCCGCAGCTGTTTGAATTTGAAATGAAGCATATCTTTGAAGGTAATTGGGCGTTTCTCGCCCATGAAAGCCAAATAGCCGAACCGGGGGATTATTATACCCTGACGCTGGGACGTCAGCCGGTCATTATTACCCGCGATAAAAAGAATGAGCTGCATGCGTTAATTAACAGCTGTGCTCATCGCGGCGCCATGTTATGTCGACGGAAAACCGGGAATAAAAACTCATTTACCTGTCCGTTTCACGGCTGGACCTTCAGCAATAATGGCAAACTATTAAAAGCTAAAGATGAAAGCACCGGCGGCTATCCTGACACTTTCAAACAGGCAGGATCGCACGACCTGCAAAAGCTGCCGCGTTTTCAGTCCTATCGCGGTTTCTTATTCGGTAGCCTCAATGCCGACGTGCAGCCGCTGGAAGCCTATCTCGGGGAAACCTGCAAAATCATCGATCTGATCGTCGACCAGGCGCCGGAGGGGCTGGAGGTGCTCAAGGGATCGTCGAGCTATGTGTACGAGGGCAACTGGAAGCTGGGCGCAGAGAACGGCGCTGATGGCTACCACGTGAGCGTGGTGCACTGGAACTATGCCTCCACCATGTCGCGGCGCAATTATGAAGCGGAAGGCACCCATGCGGTGGACGCCAACGGCTGGTCAAAAAGCCTCGGCGGCGGCTACGGATTTGATAACGGCCATATGCTGCTGTGGACCCGGGCGCTGAACCCGGAGGTGCGCCCGGTGTATGCCCACCGCGAGCGCCTGCAGGCGGAATTCGGCGAACTCCGCGCCGACCAGATGGTCAATGAAACCCGCAACCTGTGCCTGTACCCCAACGTCTATCTGATGGATCAATTCTCCACCCAGATCCGCGTCATTCGTCCGCTGGCGGTGGACAAAACCGAAGTCACTATCTGGTGCTTTGCGCCGAAGGGGGAATCCGACCAGGCGCGGGCCCTGCGCATCCGCCAGTACGAGGATTTCTTTAACGTCAGCGGGATGGGGACCCCTGACGACCTCGAAGAGTTCAGCGCCTGTCAGCGCGGCTATCTCGGCGAAAACCTGGCGTGGAGCGATCTCAGCCGCGGCGCGCTGCGCTGGGTCGACGGTCCGGATGAGCATGCGCAGCACGCCGGATTTCATCCGCGCTTAAGCGGCGTGAAATCGGAGGACGAGGCGCTGTATATCGCCCATCACCATCACTGGCAGACGCTGATGCTGGCGGCGATTGAACAAGAGCAGCAGCGCTATGACCAGTCGATCACCCAGCGCGTGGAGGTGGTCTGATGCTGAACCTCGAACAGGTACGCCAGTTTCTCTATTACGAAGCCCGTCTGCTGGATGATCGTCAGTGGGATGAATGGCTCAGCTGCTACAGCCCGCAGGTCGTCTACTGGATGCCGGCGTGGGGCGACGATGACCAGCTGACGCGCGACCCGCAAAAAGAGATTTCGCTGATCTACTATCCCAACCGCGAAGGGCTGGAGGATCGCGTCTACCGCATTAAAACCGAGCGGTCCGGGGCCAGCACGCCGGAGCCGCGGACCACCCATATCATCAGTAACGTCGAGCTGCTGGGGGAGAACGATGAAGGGTTGAAGGTGCGTTACAGCTGGGTGACCTGGAGCCACCGCTATCAGCACACCGACGCCTTTTTCGGCGCCACCTGCTGCACGCTGACCGAGCAGGATGGCAGGCCGCAGATCGTGCGCAAAACCGTGCGCCTGAATAACGATTATATCCGTCAGGTGATCGACGTTTACCACATTTAAGAGGCGCTTATGACCTTCACTATTGCTCTTAATTTTGAGGACGGTATTACCCGCTTTATTCAATGCCATGCCGGAGAGAAAGTCCTGGATGCCGCCTATCGGCAGAAGGTGAATTTGCCGATGGACTGCTCGGACGGCGTGTGCGGCACCTGCAAGTGCCACTGCGCCAGCGGGGAATACGCTCTCGGCGACGAGTATCTCGACGAAGCGCTAAGCGACGAGGAAGCGCAGGCCCGCCAGGTGCTGACCTGTCAGATGGTGCCCACCAGCGACTGCGTAATCGATGTGCCAGTGGCTGCCGCCCAGTGTAAAACCGCCCTGACGAACACCGGGGCGCAGGTGCGGCAGGTGAATTGTCTGTCCGATACCGCCGTCGAGCTGGTGGTCGCCCTCGATGAGCCGCTGGACTTCCTGGCGGGGCAGTACGTCAACATCCAAGTGCCAGGCACGCCGCACGTTCGCGCCTATTCCTTCAGCTCCCGCCCAGGCTCGGCAGAAGGGCGTTTCCTGATCCGTAACGTGCCCGGCGGCATGATGAGCCAGTGGTTAACCCGGCAGGCGCGGCCCGGCGATCGCCTGATCCTCAGCGGCCCGATGGGCAGCTTCTATCTGCGCCATGGCGAACGTCCGCTGCTGATGCTGGCCGGCGGTACCGGGCTGGCGCCGCTGCTCTCCATGCTCGAGACCCTGCAGGCGCAGAACAGCTCGCGCCCGGTGACCCTGCTGTATGGCGTCACGCGCGACGGCGACCTGGTGAAGACCGAGGCGCTGGAGGCATTCCGTCAGCAGTTAACCCACTTTCGCTGGCTGCCGGTGGTGGCGGAGGAAAACAGCGCCTGCCCGCAGCGCGGCTTTGTCACCGATCATCTTGACGACGCCATGCTGAATAATGGCGAGGTCGATATCTACCTTTGCGGCCCGCCGCCGATGGTCAACGCGGTCGCCACGGCGCTGCGCGAGCGAGGGATCGCCCCGGCGGGCTTCTGGTACGAGAAATTTATCGCCAGCCAGAGCGCGGCGGCATAGGAGGTAGTATGCGTTTTCGCGATAAAGTGGTCGCCATCACCGGCGCGGCCCAGGGCATTGGCCGCCAGACCGCGGAGCAGGCGGCTGCGGAAGGCGCGGCTCTGCTGCTCATCGATCGCGCGCCCTGGGTGCGCGAGCTGGCGGCGACCCTGGCGCAGTCCGGCAGTCAGGTGCTGGCGCTGGAGGCGGACCTGGAACAGTGGTCGAGCGCCGAGCAGGCATTTGCCGACGGGGTCGCGCATTTTGGCCGCATCGATGTGCTAATCAATAACGTCGGGGGGACCATCTGGGCGCGGCCGTTTGCCGAATACCAGCCGGACCAGATTGAGAAAGAGATCCGCCGCTCGCTGTTTCCCACCCTGTGGGGCTGCCGCGCGGCGCTGCCCTGGATGCTCAAGCAGGGCAAAGGCAGCATCGTCAACGTCTCATCGGTGGCGACGGCGGGGGTCAACCGGGTGCCTTACTCGGCGGCGAAAGGCGGCGTCAATGCGCTGACCCGGTCGATCGCCATGGAGTACAGCGGCAGCGGCATCCGCATCAATGCCGTCGCGCCGGGCGGGACGGAGGCGCCGCCGCGCCTGACGCCGCGTAACGACGAGCAGCCCGGTGAGCAGGAGAAGGCGTGGTATCAGCAGGTGGTCGATCAGACGGTGGCCAGCAGCCTGATGCACCGCTACGGCACGCTGGCGGAACAGGCGAATGCGATCCTGTTCCTCGCCAGCGATGAGGCCAGCTATATCACCGGCGTGACCCTCCCGGTGGCGGGCGGCGATCTCGGCTAACGGCGGGTCGCGTACCAGCAGAGCAGGGAGCCGAGACACACCATCCCGGCCCCCTGCCAGAAGGGCCACGATAGCGCGGCGCTAAGCAGGATCGCCGCCAGCGCGGAGGAGAGCACCGGCGTGAAGTAGGAGGCCGCCGCCAGCAGGCTGACGTTGCCGTGGAGGATCCCCACGTTCCACGCGGCGTAGGCCAGACCGAGCGCCACCGCTACCGTCAGCAGCTTGATGCTGACCGGCCAGCTGAAGACCATCGGCGGCTGCGGCGTGGCGAGAAACTTCAGCCACAGCGTCAGCGCGGTTAACAGGACGAACAGGGTAATGGCATTTTTGCCGCGGGCATATTTGGCCGTCACCGTGCAGTAGGCCGCCCAGATAAAGGCGCCGATAAAGGCCAGCAGATAGCTGAGCGGACTGGAGATGACGTTGCTGATAATCTCGTCCAGCTGCAGGCCGTGCTCACCCCCCAACACCCAGCCGACGCCAAGCAGGGCGAGAAGCAAACCGGGGATCACCAGCCAGCTGCTTTTCTGACCATTAAACAGGATGGCGAACAGAATGGTCAGGCTGGGCCACAGGTAATTGACCATCCCCACTTCAATGGCCTGCTGACGGCTGGCGGCATAGCCCAGGGATAGCGCGAGGCAGATTTCATAGCTGACGAACAGCGCGCTGCCGGCCAGCAGATAGCGGCGCGGGATCTGGCGCAGGTTAGGGAAACCGACGGTAAAAATCAGCAGCAGGCCGCTGAGGCTGTAAATCATCGCTGCGCCGCCGACCGGTCCCAGTCCTTCGCTGACGCCGCGAATCAATCCGACCATGGTGCTCCATAAAATAATGGCGGCGAAGCCGATGGTCGTGGCTCTCTTTTTCTCCATGCTTATCCTGAGGGTTACGCAAATGCAGCCGGCATATATATCATCTTTTTACCGCCGCGGGGCGAAATTTTCCGCCATGGGTAACCCCTAGGGATTAGTGAAAACGGCCGCGGCTGGCGATTAAGGGGGCGTTGGTTTTGCTCCTTGATTTGACGCAAATTTTCCCGGGATTTTGCTGTTAGTTTCCTCCGCGCGATGAATCAACATCCTGCATGGAGGAATGCAATGGACGTCAGCCGCAGAAAGTTCTTTAAGATCTGCGCAGGCGGTATGGCCGGAACCACAGCTGCCGCCCTGGGCTTTGCCCCCAAAATGGCGCTGGCTCAGGCACGCAACTACAAATTGCTGCGTGCGAAAGAGATCCGCAACACCTGCACTTACTGCTCCGTTGGCTGCGGGCTATTAATGTATAGCCTCGGCGACGGCGCGAAAAACGCCAAAGAAGCGATTTACCATATTGAAGGCGATCCGGACCATCCGGTGAGCCGCGGCGCGTTATGCCCGAAAGGCGCCGGCCTGCTGGACTATGTCCACAGCGACAACCGCCTGCGCTACCCGGAATACCGCGCGCCGGGATCTGATAAATGGCAGCGACTCTCCTGGGATGAAGCCTTCAGCCGCATCGCCCGGCTGATGAAAGCCGACCGCGACGCCAACTTTATGGAAAAGAACGAACAGGGCGTGACGGTTAACCGCTGGCTTTCCACCGGCATGCTGTGCGCTTCGGCAGCAAGTAATGAAACCGGCATGCTGACGCAAAAATTTGTGCGTTCGCTCGGCATGCTGGCGGTAGACAACCAGGCACGCGTCTGACACGGACCAACGGTAGCAAGTCTTGCTCCAACATTTGGTCGCGGTGCGATGACCAACCACTGGGTGGATATCAAAAACGCGAACGTCGTGGTGGTGATGGGCGGCAACGCCGCGGAAGCCCACCCGGTGGGATTCCGCTGGGCGATGGAAGCGAAAAACAACAACGACGCCACGCTTATCGTTGTCGACCCGCGCTTTACGCGTACGGCGTCGGTGGCGGATATCTATGCGCCGATTCGCTCCGGTACCGACATTACCTTCCTGTCGGGGGTCCTGCTGTACCTGATCGAACATAACAAAATCAATGCCGAGTACGTGAAGCACTACACCAACGCCAGCCTGCTGGTGCGGGATGATTTTGCCTTCGAAGAGGGGCTGTTCAGCGGCTATGATGCGGACAAACGCCAGTACGATAAATCGTCCTGGAACTACCAGTTCGATGAAAACGGCTACGCCAAACGCGATGAGACGCTCAGCCATCCGCGCTGCGTGTGGAACCTGCTGAAGCAGCACGTTTCCCGTTACACGCCGGAGATGGTCGAAAACATCTGCGGTACGCCGAAAGCGGACTTCCTCAGGGTGTGCGACGTGCTGGCCTCAACCAGCGCCGCCGATCGCACCACCACTTTCCTGTATGCCCTGGGCTGGACGCAGCACACCGTCGGCGCGCAAAACATTCGCACCATGGCGATGATCCAGCTGCTGCTCGGCAATATGGGCATGGCCGGCGGCGGCGTGAATGCCCTGCGCGGTCACTCTAACATTCAGGGACTGACCGACCTTGGCCTGCTGTCCACCAGCCTGCCGGGCTACCTGACGCTGCCTTCTGATAAGCAGCCGGATCTGCAGACGTATCTGGCGGCCAACACGCCAAAAGCGACCCTGCCGGACCAGGTGAACTACTGGAGCAACTACCCGAAATTCTTTGTCAGCCTGATGAAGTCCTTCTACGGCGAGGCGGCGCAAAAAGAGAACGACTGGGGCTTTGAGTGGTTACCGAAGTGGGACCAGGCTTACGACGTGATCAAGTACTTCAACATGATGGATAACGGCAACGTCACCGGCTATATCTGCCAGGGCTTTAACCCGGTGGCGTCGTTCCCGGATAAAAACAAGGTGGTTCGCAGCCTGAGCAAGCTGAAGTACATGGTGGTTATCGACCCGCTGGTGACCGAAACCTCGACCTTCTGGCAGAACCACGGCGAGTCGAACGATGTCGACCCGTCGACGATTCAGACGGAAGTCTTCCGCCTGCCGTCCACCTGCTTTGCCGAAGAGGACGGTTCGATCGCTAACTCTGGCCGCTGGCTGCAGTGGCACTGGAAAGGTCAGGATGCCCCAGGTGAAGCACGTAACGACGGCGAGATCCTGGCCGGGATTTACCATCGTCTGCGCGAACTGTACCGCACCGAAGGCGGTAAAGGCGCTGAGCCGCTGCTGAAGATGGGCTGGAACTACAAACAACCGGACCATCCGGAATCGGAAGAAGTTGCCAAAGAAAACAACGGCTACGCGCTGGCGGATCTTTACGATCAACATGGCGCTTTGCTGGCGAAAAAAGGGCAACTGCTCAATAGCTTCGCGCTGCTGCGCGATGACGGCACCACCGCGTCGTCTTGCTGGATCTACAGCGGCAGCTGGACCGAACAGGGCAACCAGATGGCGAACCGCGATAACGCCGACCCGTCGGGTCTGGGCAATACGCTGGGCTGGGCCTGGGCGTGGCCGCTCAATCGCCGGGTGCTCTATAACCGCGCGTCAGCCGACATCAACGGCAAGCCGTGGGATGCGAAGCGGATGCTGATCCAGTGGAACGGCAGCAAGTGGGTCGGGAATGATATTCCGGACTTCAATACCGCGCCGCCGGGGAGCAACACCGGGCCGTTTATCATGCAGCAGGAGGGGCTGGGTCGTCTGTTCGCACTGGATAAGCTGGCGGAAGGGCCGTTCCCGGAACACTACGAGCCGATGGAAACCCCGCTTGGCACTAACCCGCTGCACCCGAAGGTGGTCTCCAGCCCGGTGGTGCGTGTGTATGAAGAGGACGCCATTCGCTTAGGTAAGAAGGATAAGTTCCCGTACGTCGGGACCACCTATCGTCTGACCGAACACTTCCATACCTGGACCAAGCATGCGCTGCTCAATTCCATCGCGCAGCCGGAACAGTTTGTCGAAATCAGCGAAGGGCTGGCAAAAGCGAAAGGCATCGCCAACGGCGACCGGGTAAAAGTCAGCAGCCAGCGCGGCTTTATTCGCGCGGTGGCGGTGGTGACGCGCCGTCTGCAAACCCTCAACGTCAACGGCCAGCAGGTGGAGACCGTCGGGATCCCGCTGCACTGGGGTTTTGAAGGCGTGGCTCGCAAAGGCTATATCGCTAACACCCTGACGCCGAACGTCGGCGATTCCAATTCGCAAACGCCGGAGTACAAGGCGTTTCTGGTCAACATCGAGAAAGCGTAAGGAGCGATTCAATGGCGATGGAAACACAAGACATTATTAAACGCTCCGCGACCAACCCGATCACGCCCGCGCCGCGCGCGCGGGACCATAAGGCGGAAGTCGCCAAGCTTATCGATGTCTCCTCCTGCGTGGGCTGTAAAGCCTGCCAGGTGGCCTGCTCCGAGTGGAACGACATCCGCGATGAGGTGGGGCACTGCGTCGGGGTGTACGACAACCCGGCGGATCTCAGCGCTAAATCCTGGACGGTGATGCGCTTTAGCGAGACCGAACAGAACGGCAAACTGGAGTGGCTTATCCGTAAGGATGGTTGTATGCACTGCGAAGAGCCGGGCTGCCTGAAGGCCTGCCCGTCCGCCGGGGCGATTATTCAGTACGCCAACGGCATCGTCGATTTCCAGCAGGAAAACTGCATCGGCTGCGGCTACTGCATTGCCGGCTGTCCGTTTAACGTCCCGCGTCTCAATAAAGAGGATAACCGGGTCTATAAATGCACCCTGTGCGTGGACCGGGTCAGCGTCGGTCAGGAACCGGCGTGCGTGAAAACCTGTCCGACCGGCGCGATCCACTTCGGTACGAAGAAAGAGATGCTGGAGGTGGCCGAGGAGCGGGTGGCTAAGCTGAAAAAACGCGGCTATGCCAGGGCCGGGATTTACAACCCGCAGGGCGTCGGCGGCACCCATGTGATGTACGTCCTGCATCATGCCGACCAGCCCGAGCTTTATCACAAGCTGCCTGCTGCGCCGAAGATTGATACCTCGGTGGAGCTGTGGAAAGGGATCCTGAAGCCGCTGTCGGCGGCGGGCTTTATCGCTACCTTTGCCGGGCTTATCTATCACTACATCGGTATCGGGCCAAATAAGGAAGTTGACGACGACGAGGAGGAGCATGATGAGTAAATCGAAGATGATAGTGCGCACGACCTTTATCGATCGTGCCTGTCACTGGACGGTGGTGATCGCTTTCTTCCTCGTGGCGCTATCGGGTATTTCGTTTTTCTTCCCGACCCTGCAGTGGCTGACGGAAACCTTCGGTACCCCGCAGATGGGGCGTATTCTGCACCCCTTCTTCGGAGTGCTGATTTTTATCGCCCTGATGTTTATGTTCTTGCGTTTTGTCCATCACAACATCCCTGATAAACAGGATATCCCCTGGCTGAAAGGCATTGTGGAGGTGCTGAAAGGCAACGAGCATAAAGTGGCGCGGGTCGGTAAATATAACGCCGGGCAAAAGATGATGTTCTGGACCATCATGAGCATGATTTTTGTGCTGCTGGTGACCGGCGTGATTATCTGGCGTCCCTGGTTTGCCCACTATTTCCCGATTCAGGTGATTCGCTACAGCCTGTTAATTCACGCGACGTCGGCCATTATTCTGATCCACGCGATCCTTATCCATATGTATATGGCGTTCTGGGTGAAGGGGTCGATTAAGGGGATGATTGAAGGCAAGGTCAGCCGCCGTTGGGCGAAGAAACATCACCCGCGCTGGTATCGCGATGTGGAACGTCTGGAGGCGATCAAAGAGAGTCGCGAAGGGATGAAGTAAGCCGTCTGGCCAGGAGGCCCGCTCCAGTTTTGCTGGAGCGGGTTTATGTGTTAGTGATTAATGCGTCCATCGCTGATATCACGGTCGTTCTTTCTTTAGCCAAATTGCAGATAAAATATTTTTTATCCAGCCTTTGCTTTGCCACGCTGGTGATTGCCGGCGTGTTGATGAACAGTTTCTCAAACTCCATATTAATAACCGGGGCGGCAGCATGATAATGGCCGGTCAAATGAGAATGATAGCTCAGCGGCACAATTAAACGTGTACCAAGGTCATTAAAATAATCATGTTGGATTACCATTAAATAAGGTTGAAACGCATTGGTTCTCGATGATGGATTACGAAAGATATCAAATTGTGCCGCCATTAAATCCCTCCGAAAAAAGGATCCTCTGACAACAACCCTGCACGGGCAGTGAACTCATTCAGTGCCTTAATGAATTCCTGGTCTTTTCGGCGTTTGTCCGCATCGACGATGGTAAGTGCCTGGTTTTGCGGGTTAACCGTTGTTGTACGATCGCGAGTCTGTGACTTGTTAACGGCATTCTGTTTCATTATCTGCTCCTTGTTGTTGGCGAGCTGATTATCACGCGGTGCGCGATGAAAAGAAATACCTGGTTCGGATTTGTTTTTTATTTTGCGAAGCAACTTCCAGAGGAAAGCAACCGCATGAAATATTCATGGTTATGGTAATAAACCCGGCGCTGGCGTTAGCCAGCGCGGCGGGAAATAATCAGAACTTCTCCGGAATAAAGCGGAAGGGGAAATTGGTCTGTTTCATTTTGCCCATTTTGCGCTTCGGCAGCGTGACATGCTCCACTGGCAAGGCTTCGTAGGGGATCTGTGACAGCAGGTGGGTGATGATATTCAGACGCACCCGCTTTTTATCTTCGGAGCGGGCGACGAACCACGGCGCCCAGGCGGTGTCGGTGGCGGCGAACATGGCGTCGCGGGCAGCGGTATATTCATCCCAGCGGTTGAAAGACTTGATGTCCATCGGCGAGAGCTTCCAGATCTTGCGCCCGTCGTCGATGCGATCCCGCAGGCGCCGCTCCTGCTCCTGCGGCGAGACCTCCAGCCAGTACTTGAGCAGGATAATGCCCGACTCGACCATGCCGCGCTCCACCATCGGCGCGCCGTCGAGGAACTTCTGCACTTCCTCCGGGGTACAAAAGCCCATCACCCGTTCGACGCCGGCGCGGTTATACCAGCTGCGATCGAAAATCACGATTTCGCCAGCCGCCGGGAGGTGCTTGATATAGCGCTGAAAATAGAGCTGACTTTTCTCGCGTTCGGTGGGCGAGGGTAAGGCGACGACCCGGAAGATCCGCGGACTGACGCGCTCGGTGATCGCCTTAATCGTGCCGCCTTTGCCGGCGCCGTCCCGGCCTTCAAAGACGATGCACACCTTCAGCCCTTTATGCACCACCCAGCGCTGCAGTTTTACCAGCTCAACGTGGAGCTTGCGCAGCGCCTTCTCGTACGCTTTATTGTCGAGCGGGGCGATCTTCACCGCCGCTTCGACAGGATGACCGCTTTTCTTATTACCCATCGCCATGCTCCGTGTTGCCGAGGTATCCCTTTGAAGTGTAATCCTTCACTGGCGTGGCGGTGGAAAATATTCGCGCCCGGGACGGGCTAGCTGACGTTCCCCGCGGCAATGACTTCCAGCCCCACCCGCTGCCCCCATGACAGCTCCAGGGTGTTACCGTCCGGGTCGGCAAAGAAAGCGAAATAGCCCACAGGATCGCCCAGCTGCTCCGGTTCCCGGCGCAGAACGCCTTCCCGCCGCGCCTGGGCGACCTTCTCATCGATCTCCGCCTGGGTGGCGCAGGCGACGCCGAGATGGCCGAACGGACCCAGCGGCGTGTCGGCAGGGTCATCACTTTGCACCAGCACCAGGGCGAAAGGTCGGGTGCGATCGCTGAGCCACGCCACTTTACGCGCCGAGGGGAGGTTGGGTTCGCGCTGGTGAATAACGGTCATCGCCGTGTAGCGGGTATAAAAATCGATGCTGCTGGCCAGACAGCGGACGGTAAAGGCGACATGGGTAAAGCCAACATCAACATTTTGCATGGATGATTCTCCCGAGGTGAACGATGTCTCGACTTTACAACCTCAAGTTAACTTGAGATCAATCCACAATGTGTCCCTGCGTGCCCACCAATTTTTACAGGGAATTATCCACCGCCCGGCGCCTCTGCCGCCAGCAGGACCGCCATGGTGGCGCTGGCGAGCGCATGAACGAATCAGGCCGTTGTATGGAGGATACTGCCGTCGGGCGTTTTTAGCTGGTGTGGCGAGGCGGGATGGTCAATAATGCCGGCCGTCTCTCAATACCCCTATAAGATGTATGAAAAAAACGATTTTTTCACTGGCGCTGGGCACTTTCGGACTCGGCATGGCGGAATTTGGCATTATGGGCGTGCTGCCGGACATGGCGCGCGATGTCGGGATTTCAATCCCCGCCGCCGGCAATATGATTGCCTGGTATGCCTTCGGCGTGGTGATCGGCGCGCCGATCATGGCGTTGCTCTCCAGTCGGTTTTCGTTGAAATCGGTGATGCTGTTTCTCGCCGCCCTGTGCATTCTCGGCAATACCCTGTTTACCTTCTCCAGCAGCTACGCCATGCTGGCGCTTGGCCGGCTGGTTTCCGGGTTTCCCCACGGGGCTTTCTTCGGCGTGGGGGCGATCATCCTGTCGAAAATCGCGCCGCCGGGGAGGGTGACCGCCGCGGTGGCGGGGATGATCGGCGGTATGACGGTGGCTAACCTGGTGGGCGTTCCCGGGGGCACATGGCTTGGGCATCATTTTAGCTGGCGCTATACCTTCGCGCTTATCGCGGTGTTTAACATCGCGGTGTTTATGGCCATCTTCTGCTGGGTCCCTACGCTGTATGATCGGGCCACCACCCGGCTGCGCGAGCAGTTCCGTTTCCTCGCTTCCCCGGCGCCGTGGCTGATTTTTGCCGCCACCATGTTCGGCAACGCCGGGGTGTTCGCGTGGTTCAGCTATATCAAGCCCTTTATGCTCAACGTTTCCGGCTTTGCCGAAAGCCGGATGATGCTGATTATGATGCTGGCGGGGCTGGGCATGGTGGTCGGCAACCTGTTCAGCGGCAAAATTTCCGGGCGCTACAGTCCGCTGCGCATCGCGGCCATCACCGACGGGGCGATCGCTGTGACGCTGCTGCTGATCTTTGCCTTCGGGGAGCATAAAATCGCTTCGCTGACGCTGGCGTTTTTCTGCTGTGCCGGACTGTTCGCCCTGTCGGCGCCGCTGCAGATCCTGTTGCTACAGAACGCCAAAGGCGGCGAGATGCTGGGGGCGGCAGGGGGGCAGATCGCCTTTAACCTCGGGAGCGCCATCGGCGCCTTCTGCGGCGGAATGATGATTGCCCAGGGCTTCGGCTGGAACAGCGTGGCGCTCCCCGCCGCCACGCTGTCGTTTCTGGCGATGAGCGCCTTGCTCATCTACGGCCGCCATCAACGCCGACAGGCTTGCTAACGATGCTTACTCACGCCAGGGCTCGCCGAGCGTCAGCATCAGCCGGTTGGCCCAGGCGAAAAAGGCTGCTGACTGCAGCAGATCCAGCTGGGCCAGAGTATCTAAGCCCTGTTCATCAAGCGCTGCCAGATGGCTGGCATTCAGCGCGGGCGGCGTCACCGATAGCGCGGCGGCGGCGTCGATTTCCGCCTGCCAGCGCGGCGACTGCCCGCCGCGCAGATCCTCTCCCGGCGTCACTGCCAGCAGCGTGTCGACGGCAGTCTCGTCCTTCGCCAGCTGCGCCGCTTTGCGGGCATGCACCGAGGCGCAGTAAATACAGCCGTTGATTTTACTGGCCACCGTGGCGGCCAGTTCACGTTCGGCGCGCGGCAATCCCCCCGGGGTATAGAAAATGCCTTTATCGGTCAGCGTCCGCTGCTCCAGCACCGGCTGGTTGCGCGCCAGCAGGCGGAAGTAGGGCGAATCGCTATGGCCATATTTGGCCAGAATCGCCTGTTCTTCAGCGCTAAATTCCGCCAACGGTTTATCCGCCAGCCAGGGTTCCCAGTGCAGCTCCTCGCGGGTGAAGCGCACCGGGGCCTCTTTGCCGCTCTGCGCGTGCGGGGTGGTGTGCCAGTACCCGGCCACCACCGGCGTGTCGGCGCTGACGATGGGCTGGTGGTTGAGCGCCCGCAGACCCAGCAGCAGGCGGCTCTGGAAGCTGACAAAGGCCACCAGCTGCGCCAGGGTGACGATGCCCCGCAGGCTCCAGCCCGCGTTTGTCAGAACCTGCAGCGCGCCGGGTGTCGCTTCGACGGGGGTGAAGGTCAGCAGGCGGGCAAAGGCCAGCGCCGGAACCAGACGATCCGTGGTCGGATCGGCCAGGCCGAAGCCGGCATAGTGCGCCGCCAGCGCGTCCGCCTGATGGAGCTTCGCCACCTTTGCCGCCACCGCGAAGCGTTCATCGAGGGGAAAATCGGCGTCCTGCTGGCTGAACAGCACTTCATAACTTCCCTGCGCATGTCGGGTAGCGGCATCGCGGACTGCGCGCGCCTGGTCGAGCGGGGAACCGGCGGCGATCTCCGCCAGTTCGGCCAGAATATCCTGACTCAGCGTCATGGTGACTCCTTATCTGATGTGGGGGGCAATATGCTGAGCGATCAGCTCAATGGAACGCAGCGTATCCCGGTGCGAAGGCTCCACCGAGTGCACCTGGAACGAAACATCGGTGGCGCGGGCCAGCACGCTGTCCTGCGCCAGGGAGGCAATAACATGCTCAGGATCGCCCACGTGGGCATCCAGCTGTTGCAGATAGTCAGTGACACTGTCACCTTCTATCAGATGACCCGCAGCCCGGTACTGTGCAGCCTGCTTGCGCAGGCCGGGTTCGGCGATCTGCAGGGCGTTGGCGTGACTGTCGGCGACGAAGGCGGTGCGCGAAGCGAGGATCCGCGGCGCAACGCCGTCCGGCAGCGCCGCCAGGTAGGCGTCGACGATCGGGTTCTGAATGGCGTCCAGCGGCAGGCGCGGCTCACCGGGCGGCCGGGGCTGCGTGCGCGACAGCATCAGCCCGTGCCCCGCCTGACCGGCGCGGATGGCGCCTTCCACCGAGAAGGTGGCGATCCAGATGCGCGCCGCCAGCTGCGGCGCGGGCGGATAGAGACGGTTGTCCGGGTGGCTGAGGGTGTCGCCGCGCCAGGCGCTGTGGATCAGGTGCAGATGGTCGGCAAACACCGCCCCGCGCTGCTCGCTGGTCAGGCCGAAGGGCAGAAACGACGTTGGCGTGCCGCCGGAACCAAATCCCACCTCCAGACGCCCGTCGGTGAGTAAATCCAGCACCGCCGCGTCTTCGGCGACGCGCAGCGGATTTTCCATGGGCAACGTGATAATCGCTGTGCCGAGGCGAATGCGGTCCGTCTGCGCCGCCACGTGGGCGAGAAACACCAGCGGGGAAGGCAGGCCGCCTTCCTGTTCATGAAAATGGTGCTGGGCAATCCATGCGCTGTCGAAGCCGACGCGCTCCGCGTGGCGGATCTGTTCGGCCGCCAGCCGGTAGCGCGTTTGTGCGGAGCCCTGATCGAGCAGACGGGTAAAAAAGCCGAGGCGTTTAGGCATTATGCGTTCTCCATGTGGGCCTGTGCCAGGCGTGGGGAAACCTGGGGAATGGCGGCGATCAGTTCGCGGGTGTAGGCCTGCTGCGGGGCGGCGAACAGGCGCCCAACGTCGCCATGCTCCACCACCTGGCCGGCGCGCAGCACTGTGACGCTGTCGGCAATCCGCCTCACCGTCGCCAGATCGTGGGTAATGAACAGGTAGCTCAGACCAAGCTGCTGCTGTAGCTGCTGCAGCAGGGCGAGGATCTGCGCCTGAACGGTGACGTCGAGCGCCGAGGTCGCTTCGTCAAGAACCAGTATCGCCGGCTCGAGGATCAGTGCCCGGGCAATCGCCACCCGCTGCCGCTGGCCGCCGGAAAGCTCCCGCGGCGTCCGCGACAGTAGCTCCGGGGCCAGCGCCACCCGGGCGGCGACGCTCTCCACACGCTGGCGACGCGTCGCCGCGCTGAGGCGCTCAAAGTTTTTTAACGGCTCTTCGATAATAGCAAACAGCGTCTGGCGCGGGTCGAGCGAAGCAAAGGGGTTCTGGTAGACGAACTGGATTTTGCGCCGCAGCTGACGCTGCGCCTCCCGGCTGAGATGCCCGGCGTCAATACCGTCGATGGTCACCTGTCCGGCGTCGGCGCGCTCGAAGCCCAGCAGGATCCGCGCCAGGGTGGTTTTCCCGGAGCCGGATTCGCCCACCAGCGCATGGGTGCAGCCGCGTTTGACCTCAAAGCTGACGCTGTCGAGCGCCTGCAGGGCCTGTTTGCCCAGCGAGAAGCGTTTGCTGATCCCTTCGACGCGAATGGCCGGCGTGGCCAGCGGACGGTGACGATCCGCCGTCAGCCTCAGCGGCGCGTCCTGCAGATCGTGGAGCAACTGGCGAGTGTAAGGGTGCTGCGGACGCCGGACAATCGCCTCGGTGGCACCCTGTTCCTGAATCTCGCCCTGGCGAAACACCATGATCCGGTCGGCGCGTTCGGCGGCCAGCGCCAGATCGTGAGTGACAAACAGCACGGCGGTTCCCGACTCGCGCCGCAGGATGTCGAGCAGATCGAGAATGCGCTTTTGCACCGTAACGTCGAGGGCGCTGGTGGGCTCGTCGGCAATAATCAGATCCGGCTGCAGGGCGATGGCGATGGCGATCAGCACCCGCTGTTTCATCCCGCCCGACAGCTGATGCGGGTACTGGTCAAAACGCTGTTCCGGGTGGCTGAGCCCGACTTTAGCGAGCAGGTTGAGAACCTGCTGCCGGCGTTCGGCGGCGGAAAGGGACTGATGCAGCCGCAGGATCTCTTCCACTTGCTGACCAATGGTTTTTACCGGATTAAGCGAATTGCCGGGGTCCTGCGGCACCAGGCTGATGCTCACCCCGCGCAGGCGGTTCAGGCGTTTTGCCGACCAGTCGCTAATCACTTCGCCATTGAGGATAATCCGCCCGGCGTCGCGGCGGGCGTTATCCGCCAGCAGGCCGATAATGGCCTGCGCGGTAGTGGTTTTCCCCGAGCCGGATTCACCGACGAAGGCCAACATTTCGCCGCGCTGAATGGAAAAGCTGACGTTATGCACCACTTCGCGCCATTCGCCCCGCGACCGGTAGCTGATGCGCAGATCTTCAACAGAGAGAACGTTCATGGGCGTACTCCACTCCACTGGCGGCTAAGACGATTGGCGGCCAGGACCACCGCGACCACGGCGAGGCCGGGGAAGGTGGTCAGCCACCAGGCGGTCGACAGGTAATTACGACCTTCGGCGATCAGTAATCCCCACTCCGGGACCGGCGGCGGGGTGCCGTAGCCAAGGAAGCTGAGGGTGGCCAGCGCCAGCATCGCCTGACCAAACTGCAGCGTGGCGAAGGCGAGTACCGCGGTGAGCGAGTTGGGCAGGATATGACGCCAGAAGATGGCGAGAAAGGTGCCGCCGCTGCCCCGGGCCGCCTCGACGTAATCACTGTGGCGCACGCGCACCACCTCCGCCCGCGCCAGGCGCGCGAAGCTGGCGATGGCCGCCACGCCGACCGCCACCGCCGCATTCACCGTGCCAAAACCCAGCAGAATGATCACCGTCAGCTGCAGCAGCAGGGAAGGGATAGCCAGCAGGACATCCACCAGGCGCATGATGGTTGATTCCACGCGGCCGGCCAGCGCCCCGGCGAGGGTGCCAAGGGCGGTGCCCACCACCAGACCGATGGCGACGGCGATCAGCGCCGCCGACAGAGAATGTACCGCGCCGTAAACCACCCGCGTCCACAGGTCGCGGCCCAGCTGGTCGGTACCCAGCCAGTGGTGCGCCTGCGGCGCCAGGCGCTGAGCGCCGGGGATCCCTTCCAGCGGGTTAGCGGAGGTAAACCACTGTGGGGCAAGGGCCATTAACAGGGCGGTGATCATCACCGCCCACGCCAGCCACAGGCCTGGCTGCAGACGCACTTTGCGCCACTCCGGGCGGCGGCGAACCGCGATGGCATAGTCGACCAGGCTCATTTCGCACCTCCGGTCTGTAATTGGAGTCGGGGATCCAGCCGCGGCATGACCAGGTCGACCAGCAGGTTGATCAGGACGAAACCGAGAGCCGAAATCATCACCACCGCCTGCAGCACGGCGATATCCTGGTTATTCACCGCCTGCTGGGTCAGCTGGCCGAGGCCGCTGCGGCCGAAGACGGTCTCGGTGATCAGCGCCCCGGCAATCAGCTCGCCCAGCAGCAGCCCGGCTATATTCAGCGCCGGCAGCAGGGCGTTACCCATCACATGGCGCCAGAGGACGCCGGTCTCGCTCATTCCCTTGGCGCGGGCGACCGCGACGAAGGGCTGAACCGCCACCTGATCCATGCTGCGCATCAGGATCTGCGCCAGCGGGGCGGAGATGGGCAGCGCGACGGCGATAACCGGTAAAATCAGCCCCTCCAGCGGACCGGGGTTGATCACCGGGATCCAGCGCAGCTGAAACGAAAAGAGCTGGATCAGGGCGATACCCAGCCAGAAGGTGGGCAACGAGATAAACAGCACCGGCAGCGACTGCAGGAGGTTGCTGAGCCAGCGCAGCCCCGGCAGACGTGAGGCGAAAGCGAGGGCAAACGCCAGGATCACGGCCAGCAGGAAGGCCGGCAGGGCGAGGCTTAAGGTATCCGGCAGGTTGCTGGCAATCAGGCTACTGACCGCCAGACCCGCCTGCAGGGAATAGCCAAAGTCGCCGTGCAGCATCGCCAGCAGCGTGTGCAGGTACTGGCGCCACAGCGGGCTGTCGGCGCCGTAGGCCAGCCGCATGTCGGCGATTTGCGCCGGGCTCAGACCGAGGTCCGGGTTCTGAAACTTGATCAGCACCGCATCCCCCGGCAGCACCTGCAGCAGGAAAAAGGTGAGGGTAAACGCCGCCCACAGGACCAGCAGCCCCTGGCCGAACCGTCGCAGAAGATAAGCGCTCATATCCGGCCTCTTAGTGTTTATCCAGCCAGGCGCCGTAGAACGACGGACGCCCGACGGCTTCGAAGCTGACGCCTTTCACCCACGGCGCGCCGGCGAACACCTGCGGCTCTTCGAAAATGGGGATCACATAGGCGTTATCGATCAGATAGCGCTGGGCATCGCCGGTTAACTGCAGGCGCTGCTGCGGCTCCACCGCCGCGGAGATGCCGGTCAGCAGGTCGTTCAGCTTATCATCGCGGAAGTGCTGCACTTTATCGCTGGAGCCGCCTTTCTGCAGCAGCGCGTCACGGTTGTTAGGAAAGAACATGCTTTTTACTACATCCGGGTCGGCGCGGCCCACTTCCGAGACGGTGAGCGGGGTTTTCTGCGGGTCGAGGTTGTCGAGCGTACGGCTGCCAGCGTCCCCGGCTTTGACCGTTAACGCTACCCCCACCTGGCGCCATTGCTGGGCGATCAGCTGCAGCACTTCTTTATTCTGCGGCTGGGGGAGCGACTCATAGACCGTCAGCGCCAGCCGCTGCCCGTCTTTGCTGCGAATGCCGTCGGCGGCGGGTTTCCAGCCGGCCTCATCCAGCAACTGCCGGGCTTTGGCCTGGTCGAAGGTAAGCTTATCGCTCAGATTGACATAGCCGGCGGCGGAGCTGGCCAGCACGGAGGTGGCTTGCGGGTAGTTAGCGGAGAACAGCGTCTCCACCACCTGCCGGGCGTTGGTGGCATGGAGCAGGGCCTGGCGCACCCGCAGGTCGGCGACCAGTGGGTTATCCGGGCGGAAGCTGAGGCTGTCGTTGACCCCGCGGGTAGGCGCGGCGTAGACCGTAAATCCCTGATCGGTCGCCTGCTTTTCATCGTAGGCCTGCACCTGGCGAATAAAGCCCGCCTGGCCCGCCAGCAGCGCGCCGATGCGCACGCTGTCTTCCGGGGTGACAATATAGGTGATGCCGTCGAGGTTAGCGGGGCCCTGCTGGGCGATGTTTTTCGGCCCCCACTGATAATCCTTGCGCGCCACCAGCGTCAGCTCGCGGCCCGGTTTTTCATCCTGCACCACGAAGGGACCGGAGCCGATGATGTGCCGGGCATCGCCCAGCTCCTCGAAATTGCGCTGCAGGGTGCTGAGGGAGACCAGGCCGGAGCCGATGGTGGCGGTCCCCTGCAGGAAGCCCGGCGACGGCTTGTTGAAGTAGAATTTCACCGTCAGCGGGTCGATCACTTCGCTGCGCTGGTAGTTATTGATCACCTCCGAGACGGGCAGGCGATGGGCTTTATCCCCCAGCCCATAGGTGTCGAAGTTTTTGGCGACCGCGGCGGCGTCCAGCGGCGTGCCATCCGAGAAGGTGACCCCTTTTCGCAGGTGGAAAGTGTACTCGGTTTTATCGGCATTGCTGGTCCAGCTTTCGGCGATCCACGGCTCAATCTCCAGCGTTTTCGGGTTCTGCCAGGTCAGCTTGTCGGTGATCTGATTGAGTATGCCGCCATTGGGATAAAAGCCGCCGGCGGGTGGATAGAGATTGGTGTGCGGTTGCTGCTCCAGATAAATCAAGGTACCGCCTTTAACCGGCGTGTCGGCGGCCCAGACGGAAAAGGCGCCGGAGAGAAACAGCGCGGCCAGCGCGGGCAGGCGAAAATGACGATGCATGGTGAATTCCTTTGTTATCTATTGTGTTGCCATCATCGGGCGCGGCTAAAAACAAAGGAACCAAGGAATTGCGCTAAGCATTTGCGGAAATTGCATTTACTTTACGCGGCGGGAAGCGAGGGGAAGCGCGAAAGGAGAAGCGCCTCGCCCGGGCGGGAGAGGCGCTGGCGATTAGCTACGCAGATCGATAACCATACGGCCGCGGATCTGACCTTGCTCCATCTCTTTGAAGATGGCATTGATATCTTCCAGCGGACGCAGGGTGACTTTCGGCACCACTTTGCCTTCGGCGGCGAACTGGAACGCTTCCACCAGATCCTGACGGGTGCCGACCAGCGAGCCGACCACCTCGATACCGTCGAGTACCAGACGTGGAATATCGAGGCTCATCGCCTCTGGCGGCAGGCCTACCGCCACCACGCGGCCGCCGGCGCGAACGGCATCCACCGCCGAGTTAAAGGCCGCTTTGGCCACCGCGGTCACCACCGCAGCGTGGGCGCCGCCGGTTTTTTCCTGAATCACTTTCGCCGCATCTTCATTGCGCGAGTTGATGGTCAGGTCAGCGCCCATCGACGCCGCCAGCTCCAGCTGGCCGTCGTTGACGTCGATAGCGATCACTTTGGCGTTAAAGACATTCTTGGCATACTGCAGCGCCAGGTTGCCCAGCCCGCCGAGGCCGTAGATAGCGATCCACTGGCCCGGCTTGATGTGGGAGACCTTAACGGCTTTGTAGGTGGTGACCCCAGCGCAGGTAATGCTGCTGGCGGCGGCGGAGTCGAGGCCGTCCGGGACTTTAACCGCGTAGTTGGCGGTGACGATGCACTCTTCCGCCATGCCGCCGTCGACGGTATAGCCAGCGTTTTTCACCGAGCGGCACAGCGTCTCGTTGCCGCTGTTACAGTAATCGCAGTGGCCACAGCCTTCGAAGAACCACGCCACGCTGGCGCGATCGCCCGGCTTCAGGGAGGTGACGCCAGGGCCGACTTGTTGTACTACCCCGATCCCTTCATGACCGAGGATAACGCCGGTTTTATCGCCAAAATCGCCGTTTTTCACGTGCAGGTCAGTATGACACACGCCGCAGCATTCCATTTTCAACAGCGCTTCGCCGTATTCCAGCGGGCGCAGCGTTTTTTCCGTAACGTTAACCTGATGGTCGTGAGTAACAACAGCTGCCTTCATGCCTGTCTCCTTGAGAGGGGATTGATTAATTTTATTAATGCAATATTACCCAATAAGGATTAGACGCTATGGAGAAAAAAACAAGGCGCTTTAGTACAGGATGTGGTTTTTTGCTACAGTCGTAGCACAAAATTCAGACAATACCTCTAATTTTGGTAGGTAATAATAGTGTCACGGAATGGTCATGTTTTCTTCATCACCCAACTCTATTGTTTTGCGCATCAATTTCTTATAACAACAGAGTGATACAACAATGCATCTGGTCAAAACGCTCCTCACCGCCGGTCTGCTTTTTTCCGCCGCCGCGCAGGCTCACAATGTGCTGGAATTCCCGCAGCCGGAAAACAATCCGGAAGAGTTTTACGCGGTCACCGAGATCCCGGCAGGCGGGATCATTAAGTATGAAACCGACGCTAAAACGGGGTTTATCGTCGCCGACCGCTTTCAGTCGATGCCGGTGGCTTACCCGGCGAACTACGGTTCGTTAACCCAGTCGCTGGCCGGGGATGGCGACCCGCTGGACGTGGTGTTTTACACCCGCGCGCCGATGGCCCCGGGCACGCTGATTAAGCTGCGGCCGATCGGCGTTCTTAAGATGATAGACGGCGGTGAGAAAGACGACAAAATCATCGCCGTCCCGGCCAGTAAAATTGATCCGACCTATGACGACATTCTGACCATCACCGATCTGCCGAAAATCGAGCAGCAGCGGCTGGAGGCCTTCTTCCGGGTCTACAAAGAACTACCAGAGGGGCGGAAAAAGGTCGAGCTGGCCGGTTTTAATGATGCGGCCGCCGCGAAGCAGGAGATCAAATCGGCCTGGGAGGCCTGGAAGGCGAAGAACCCGCAATAATACTTATCGCGGGCGCCATCATCCGATACGCTACCTTGCCATGCTGGATAGTTTATCCTCTTGACGCGGCCTGAAGTAAATGGTTGTATTATACAACTACCTGCTTCACTGGACGCCTCACTATGTCTGACACGCCTTTAATCCAACAAATTCGAACGGCCTCGCGATTAATGGTGCGCGAGCTGGGTTTTATGAACACCACGCTGGCCGCCACCCACTATTCACCCTCGGCGGTGCATACCCTGCTGGAGGTGTCGGTCAGGGGGACGATAACCGCCGCGCAGCTGGTCACATTGCTCGGGCTGGAAAAATCGAGCGTCAGCCGGATGGTCGCCCGTCTGCTGGCCGCCGGAGAGCTGGAGGAGCGCCCCTGCGCGGAGGACGCGCGGTCTAAATCGCTGGCGCTGACCGCGAAAGGGCACGACACGGTGGCAACGATTAACGCCTACGGTACCCGCCGGGTGGTGGAGGCGTTAGCGCATCTCGATGAGACGCAGCAGCGGACCGTCGCCAGCGGACTGGCGGCCTATGCTCAGGCGCTGGCGCAGTGTCGGGATGCTGCGCTTGCGGAAACGACGCCGCAAATTTCGCTGGTGACCGGCTATCAGCCGGGGGCGATCGGCCGGATAGCCCAGATGCACGGGGAGTATTACGCCAGGCACCATGATTTCGGCGCTTTTTTTGAAGGTAAGGTTGCCAGCGGCGTCGCGGAATTCGCCACCCGGCTTTCCTCGCCGGTCAACCAGATCTGGCTGGCGATGCGCGAGGGGAAGATTGTCGGTTCGGTGGCGATCGATGGCGAGGATCTCGGCCAGCAGCAGGCGCATCTGCGCTGGTTCATTCTCGATGACAGCTGCCGGGGAGCCGGCATTGGCAGGCGGCTGCTCAGTGAGGCGATGGCTTTCTGCGACAGTCGTCAGTTCAGCTCCGTTCAGCTGTGGACGTTCAAAGGTCTGGATGCGGCCCGCAAACTGTACGAGTCCTTTGGCTTCACGTTAACCCGCGAATGGCAGGGGGACCAGTGGGGAAAGATGATGACCGAGCAGCAGTTTACCCGGCCAGGAAACGCCGGCTAAGGGCGTGGTGCCTTAGCCGGCGGGGAGTGCGAAGATTACGCCAGCTGGTTAAGCAGCCGGGCGATCTCCTCTCGCCACTGGGTCTGCAGCGAGGGCTTTTGATGTTTCGGCTTACGGGCCATATCGTCCGCCAGCCATTGCTCCAGGGCTATCAGGCGCGTCAGCAGCGCCTCTTCATCATCAGCCGCGAGTGACGGCTCCTGGGATGAGGAGGCCGCCGTCAGGGTGGGGGTCTGCGCCTGCAGACGGGCATAGACCTCCTCCAGACTGTGCCACTCCGTTAACCCGGCGCTGTCGATCAGCCAGAAGCGGTTACAGCTTTCGCTAATAAGCTGGCGGTCATGACTGACCAGCAGCACGCCGCCGGGATAGTCGCGGAGCGTCTGCGCCAGCGCCGCTTTGCCCTCCATATCCAGATGGTTGGTGGGTTCATCCAGCAGCAGCAGGCTGTAGCGCGCCAGCGACAGGCCGACGAACAGCAGCCGCGACCGCTCGCCGCCGCTGAGGGTGCAGACCTTCTGTCCATGCCTCGCCCAGCCAAACCCGGCGGCGATCAACGCCCGTTTACGGGTGTCCGCCGACGGGGCGAACGGCGTCAGGGCGTCGAGCAGGCTGGCCTCGTCCGGCAACTGCGCCAGGGTCTGGTCGTAGTACCCGGGGTGAAGCCGGGGGTGCAGACGCAGCCCCGGAAGCGGCGATGCGTCGTTCATCTGCTGCCACAGCAGGCGCAGCAAGGACGATTTACCGCCGCCGTTGCGGCCCATGATGGCCACGCGATCGCCGCTGCGCAGTCGCGCCACGCCGGTGGTGAACAGGGCCGGCAGTCCCGGCGCGGGAGCCACCGGCAGCCTGTCCATCTCCAGCAGGCGGTCCGCCGGCAGGGCGTCCCCCTGCAACACCAGGCGCCACGGCGGGCCGATGCTGAGCTCGGTCTGCTCGTCTTTCAGGCGGGCGACCTGCTTCTCCATCTGTTTGGCTTTGCGGGCGAGATCTTCGTTGTCATACACCCGCCCCCAGGTGGCCAGCCGCCGGGCGCTGGCGCTGACCCGGTCGATCTCTTTTTGCTCCGCCTTATGACGTAACGCGGCGCTCTCATCCTGCTCCTGCAGTGCCTGACGGGCAGCGCTGCAGGGCAAGGCGAAGCTGTGCAGCGTCTGGTCGCGGAGGATCCAACTGGCATTAGTTACAGCATCCAGTAAAGCGTTGTCGTGTGACACCAGCACGAAGCTCCCCTGCCAGGTCTGCAAGAAGCTTTCCAGCCACAGCAGGGTGGGCAGATCGAGATGGTTGCCGGGCTCATCCAGCAGCAGCAGGTCAGGCTGGCGGATCAGCGCCCGGGCCAGCAGCAGGCGCGTATGCTGCCCGCCGCTCAGGGTGCTGGTTTGCTGCTCCATGACCGCCGGCGTGAAGCCCATCTGCGCCAGCAGGCGTTCGGCCAGCCAGCGCTGTGCTTCCCGCGCGTCGACGGGTAACGGGGCCAGCACCGCCTGCAGCAGCGACTGCGAACGCAGCGCCTCCGGCAGATGCTGTTCAACGCGGGCCATCAGACACTGACCGGCGAGTGAGACGCTGCCCGAGGTGGGCGCGAGGGTGCCGTCCAGCACCTGCAGCAGGGTGCTTTTGCCGCAACCGTTATGGCCGATGAGACCGATACGGTCGCCTTTCTTCAGGGTGAAGGAGAGGGTATTAAACAGCGGCCCGAAGGCAGTCTCCACGTGGAGCGCATGGGCAGTTAGTAATGTACTCATAGTCAACTTACTCAAGAGTTACAGGCATGCGAATGCCTCGTCAAAACTCGCTGACGATAACCCGGTAAGCCGGAGAGAAGGGATTCTGTGAAGGGTCTTCGCTCAAGCCAAAGTTATCGCAGCACGATACCGATAACGCTTGAGCTGGCGCCATTGCCTAAGGCATGTGAAACAATAAACATTTCACAATACAGCATGGGGGGCCTCCTTTTATATTCAGTAAGTGAATGGGTGATGGCAGTGTAGTGGGGAAAGGAAAAGCGCGCCAGTGACAAAACTGGCAGGGTGTGGAGAAGCGTCGGATATCGATTGTCCCGTCCCGCGCGGCTGCAGTTTCTGCCTGCGGATCGTCTGCTAGGGGGCAGAGGCCATGATTTTGCGTGGCACAAGGCGCGCGGCAAATGCTATCTGGTTTCTATTTTTACGATAAATGAATATGGGCGAAAAAGGCGTTTCTGTGGCGGGGAATATTATCCGGACGCTATTAATAACCGGGCCGATCGTGCGGCCCGGTGAGCGCGATTAAATTGAGGTGCGGCGGTAATTACGATATTCCGGCAGCCAGAAATTATCGCTGATGGACTGCAGCAGCGCTTCCGCGGACGTTTTCACCGCCACGCCCTGCTCCTGAGCCACCTTACCGACCGCGAAGGCGATCGCCCGCGAGACGGTCTGGATATCCTTCAACTCCGGCAGTACCGGGCCTTCGCCGTTGTTCACCAGCGGCGAGTGTTTCGCCAGGGTTTCGCTGGCGGCCATCAGCATCTCGTCGGTGACCCGCGACGCGCCGGAGGCGATCACCCCCAGACCAATGCCCGGGAAGATATAGGAGTTGTTGCACTGGGCGATGGGATACTGTTTGCCTTTCACGGTGACCGGGGCAAACGGACTGCCGGTGGCGACCAGCGCCTCGCCGTCGGTCCAGCTCAGGATATTCTGCGGCGTGGCTTCCACCCGTGACGTTGGGTTGGAGAGCGGCATCACGATCGGCCGCGGGCAATGCTTGTGCATCTCGCGGATAATCTCTTCCGTGAACAGCCCCGGCTGACCCGAAACGCCGATCAGGATGTTCGGTTTCACGTTGCGCACCACGTCCAGCAGGGACAGGACATCGTTAGTGGTATCCCAGCCCTGCAGATGTTCACGCTTCTGCACCAGCTTGTTCTGGAACGGCAGCAGATTAGGCATGCCGTCGGTTAACAGGCCGAAGCGGTCAACCATAAATACGCGCTGGCGGGCCTCTTCTTCACTGAGTCCTTCGCGGACGATCTGGGCGATAATTTGCTCGGCGATGCCGCAGCCGGCGGAGCCCGCCCCGAGGAAGACGATTTTCTGTTCGCTCAGCTGGCTGCCGGCGCCGCGGCTGGCGGCGATCAGCGTCCCGACGGTGACCGCCGCGGTGCCCTGAATATCGTCGTTAAAGGAGCAGATCTCATTGCGGTAGCGGTTGAGCAGCGGCATGGCGTTCTTCTGCGCAAAGTCTTCAAACTGCAGCAGTACGTCCGGCCAGCGGGCTTTAATCGCCTGGATCACATCGTCAACGAACTGATAGTACTCGTCGTCGGTAATACGCGGATGACGCCAGCCCATATACAGCGGATCGTCCAGCAGCTGCTGGTTGTTTGTCCCGACGTCCAGCACGATGGGCAGGGTGTAAGCCGGGCTGATGCCGCCGCAGGTGGTGTACAGCGACAGTTTACCGATCGGGATCCCCATCCCGCCGATCCCCTGGTCGCCGAGGCCGAGGATACGCTCGCCATCGGTCACCACAATCACTTTGACATTATGGTTCGGGACGTTTTGCAGAATGTCGTCAAGGTTATGGCGATTCTGGTAGGAGATAAAGACGCCGCGGGCGCGACGGTAAATCTCGGAGAAACGTTCGCAGGCGGCGCCCACCGTCGGGGTATAGATAACCGGCATCATCTCTTCGAGATGGTTGCCAATCAGGCGATAGAAAAGGGTCTCGTTGGTGTCCTGGATATTACGCAGGTAAATGTGTTTGTCGATTTCTGTTTTGAATCCCTGATACTGGATCCAGGCGCGTTCCGCTTGCTCTTCGATGGTTTCAACCACTTCCGGCAGCAGGCCAAGCAGGTTGAAACTGCTGCGCTCTTCCATACTGAAGGCGCTGCCCTTGTTGAGCAGAGGGAATTCAAGCAGAACGGGGCCCGCGTAGGGGATGTACAGGGAACGGTTTTTCTTATGGGTAAATTGCATCGCACTAACTCCTTGATCGTGTCCACAGTCCCGGCGCGGCGATAAGCGAAGGGCGGGTGGAAAAGCAGCGGGCAGAGTATAGAGCAGAAGGTCTTCAAGCGGGTAAACAAGCCGTCAATTGCCATAAAAAAACACCATCCTGGCAACAGGACGGTGTTGTTTATCATCACTCAGGCTGAAAATTAACCACCGCGGCGTTTGCGGCCGGTAGCATGGATATGGTTGAGGGTGGTTTCTTCATCGCCTTCCAGCACCACTTTTTTCTGCTGGGAAAGCTTGTAGTTCAGACCGAGAAGATGACGTGCCTGATGGTTCGATTTCATTCTGACTCCTTTATCCTGTTCTGGTTTCAAGGGCAAACCCGGTGGTGACCGGATGAAATGTAACCCAAAGTTGGCCGCACGTTTTTTATGCGGCCTCAGGTAGGGTGGTCCATTTTCAGGGCAATAGCAACCTTAGCGCGCCAGATTAAGAACAGTCTCCCTCGCGCAGCGCCGGCATTACCACTTCATCTCGCCGGTGTTAACTTTGGCGCTAAGCTCCAGCGAGCTGGTTTCCGCCAGCCCCGGCCACTGCGTCTCCATGGCCTTGATCACCCCGGCGGAATCCTTATGTGTCTTCAGCGCCTGCTCAAACTGCTGGAGGTAGGTTTTTGTAAAGCGCACCGCGCTGTCACCCTCCGGCGGTGTGCCGAGGTAATGCCCCGGGATCACCTGCTGCGGGTGCAGGGCAATCATCTGCTCCAGCGTAGTGCGCCACTGCTGGCGACTGGCGGGCGTCTGGGTGTCGGCGGTCCAGAGATGCATGCCCCACGCCACGCCGGTGCCGCCGAGGATCGTTTTGTTCGCCCGGATCCAAACGAACGCCGCGTAGTCATGCGGCTGCATAATCGTCACTGTTTCGCCATCGATGGTAAAGCTGTTGGCTTTCAGCGCCTGCGGGACGTATACCTGCGTCGGCGCGCCGTCTTTCATCTGCGGGCCCCAGTACGCCAGCTTTGCCGCTTTGGTGGCTTCAATATGTTTAACCACTTCCGGCGTGGCGACCACTTCCGCCTGCGGGAAGGCTTTCACCAGCGGCTCAAGGCCAAAGTAGAAGTCAGGATCGCCGGAGGTGATCACAATCCGCGACAGCGGTTTGCCGTTTTTCTTGATCATGTCCACCAGCTTTTCGCCGTCTTTGACGCTGAACTGGGCGTCAAACAGCACCGCTTCATGCGGGCCGGAAACGAGGGTGGAGTTGACGGCAAAAATACCTTTCTCCTGAGGGTTGTAAGTCTGCAGCGTCAGCGGCGCCGCGAAGACCGCGCCGCTGAACAGGGCGGTGGCAATAGCAAGGGCAGATAATTTCATCATTTATTCTCAGTCACAGGGGAATGCGTAGCATTGTACGGATTTCACTATTTGATAGAATTCCTGAAATAAGAGATGCTGAGTTTCATAAATCGTGCAGATGAAGGAGGCGTGATGGACAGGGTGATTGCGGCGCAGGTATATCTGCGGATTTGCGAACTGGGAAGCCTCAGCGCCGCGGCGCGCGCGCTGGGGATGTCGCGCCCGATGGTCAGCCGCTATCTGGAACAGATGGAGAGCTGGGCCGGCGCCCGGCTGATCCATCGCTCAACCCGGCGGCTGACGCTGACCCCGGCGGGGGAGAAGGTGTTGCTCAAGACCCGCGGGTTGACGCGGATCGCCGATGAAATCGCCGGCGAGCGCCAGCGGGCCGACCCCAGCGGCACGCTGCGGGTGGCGTGCGCGCATTTTACCGCGATGCAGCTGATCTCCCCGCTGCTGCCGGACTTTCTCGCTCGCTATCCGCTGTTGCGCCTGGAGCTGGATATCAATAACCATCCGGTCAGCCTGATCGGCGAGCGCATCGACGTGGCCATTCGCATTACCGATAATCCGGAGGCCGGGGCTATCGCTCGCCGTCTCGGCGTGTGCCGGTCGCTACTCTGCGCTGCGCCGCGCTGGCTCCGCCAGCATGGTCCGCTGACGACGCTTGACGATCTGCAACAGCATAACTGCCTGTTATACAGCCATTTTGCCGGCCAGCGCTGGCAGTTCAGCGATGCGCAGGGCCAGGAGGCGTCGGTGGCGGTGAACGGTAATCTGAGCGCGGGGATCTCTTCCTTGCTGCTGGAGTCGGCGGTCGCCGGGTGCGGCATCGCGATGCTCCCCGAACTGGAGGCGCGGGGTGCGATTGCCAGCGGCGCGCTGGAGGTGGTGCTGCCTGACTGGACGCCGAAGGCGCTGAGCGTTTACGGCATCTATCTTTCACGCGACTATCAGCCCGATGGGCTGCCGCTGTTTCTGGATGCGCTGCAGCGACGTCTGGGGGAGACGCTCGCCGATGCCTGAGCAGCGGCGTCGCCTTCAGCGGCAACACCGGCGGGCGGCGGCCCTGCCGGTGAGCTGACGATGAGACTTACTCGTTGCCCCACTGATTGAGGAAGTTAGCGATATCGTCAATACGGCGCTCGTCAATGGCCGCCTCGCGGGCCATCTCCTGCTGCGCTTCTTCGTCGATCTCTTCGTTATGGGTTAACCGCGCAATCAGCAGCTGAAAATAGCGCGCCAGCGCATCGCGTTCCTCATCCTTAACCGGGGCAGCCGCTTCGGTCTCGTATTCGTCCACGATGTCATAAAATTTCAGGGGGATGTCATTACTCATCTGTCGTCCTCAGGATTGGCGTCAGGGCCGGGGTTAGCGCACAGCGGCGGGCGAGTATCATAGCATGCAGCCGGTAGGCTGCAGGAGAGGAAAAATCGCCGCGCCGGCGAGGCGAGAGAGCAGATACCGATCCCCGGGGGCGAAGGGTAAAACCGGCGCGCGATGTCGCACGCCGGTCTGCCGGGAGGCTTAGACTACCCCGTCCCCACCGTCAGAGCACCAAACCTGGCCGGAGGTATAAGAGCAGGCATCGGATGCCAGGGTGACGTACAGCGGGGCGATCTCGACCGGCTGTCCCGGACGCCCCATCGGCGTGTCTTTCCCGAACTGTTTCACTTTCTCGTCCGGCTGACCGCCGCTGGACTGCAGTACCGTCCAGTAAGGGCCTGGCGCCACGGCGTTAACGCGAATGCCGCGTTTTGCCACCTGTTTGGCCAGCGATTTGGTGAAGATCGCCAGGCAGGCTTTGGTCTGGGCGTAATCGAGCAGGATCGGACTGGGTTTATAGGCCTGCACCGAGGTGGTGTTGATGATCGCGCTCCCGGCCTGGAGATGGGGCAGCGCGGCGCGGGTGATCCAGAACGGCGCGTAGACATTGGTTTTAAAGGTGGCGTCAAAGTCTTCGGTGGTGAGCTCCTCGAGAGTCTCACAATATTGCTGACGCCCGGCGTTATTGACCAGGATGCTCAGGCCACCCAGCTGTTCCACCGCGTCGGCCACCAGCGACTGACAAAAGGACTCGGAGCGAATATCCCCCGGCAGGGCTACCGCGGTGCGGCCTTCGGCTTTAATCAGGGCGATGACTTCATCGGCATCCTCTTGCTCTTCCGGCAGATAGCTTATGGCGACATCGGCCCCTTCGCGGGCAAAGGCGATCGCCACCGCGCGGCCAATGCCGGAGTCACCGCCGGTAATGAGCGCTTTCTTACCGGCCAGCCGCCCGGTGCCGGTGTAGCTGGTTTCCCCATGGTCCGGTGACGGCTCCATTTCAGCATCCAGACCCGGCGGGTTTTGTTCTTGCTCCGGGAACTCCGGACGTGGAGCCGTCTCTTCTGGCAACATGGAGGTGGGTAATTTCTTCATTGGCGGTTTTTCATCTTGCATAGTCATCTCCTTCAGACAGAACGGGCCAGCTGTAAGGATAGGTCAGGTTCCCCCATCGCCAGACCCCGGGTGACTCGCCCATGGCCAGTGAATGCCCGGGAAAAGAGGCACTGTTATTCCTTAACCGACTGATCCCCGGCGTATTTAAGTGAATAGCGCTGCGTTAATATCGCTGGGGTTAAATTAGGATTATTCCATCAATATTTAACGTGGCTGGGCTATTTTTCTCCCCGGGAAAAATTTTTTAAAGACGGAGAGGAAGACGCGTCGTGAAAAAGGGAATATTAAGTTAACCGCTACGCATGGCTAATAACGCCATGCCTCTTAGGTGGTATTTTTTGAAAGGGTGGCTGTCCGGGAGTGGAAGAAATATTTATTCATCACTTTATTTTCATTTGTTTACAAACGAGGATCGCTGTCCGCAGAACAGACCATAATGGGCATATAATCCAAAGCGAAGAAGGAGTTGCAGAAAGATTAATTTTTAGTGCCGCTTCGCTGTGGTTAATTTATTTATTGGTAACGCTGATTAATGGCCGGAATTAATTTGACTCCTGCGGGTATTCCTCTAGTGTTAGATATCGAGGGCGATGATTTGTAACAGGGTCATTTTCCATTTACCAACCGATATTGATCAAACCAAAGGTGAACATTATGGCAGAGCATAGAGGCGGTTCAGGTAATTTTGCAGAAGATCGTGAAAAAGCATCCGAAGCCGGGCGTAAAGGTGGACAGCACAGCGGCGGGAACTTTAAAAATGATCCTGAGCGTGCATCCGAAGCCGGTAAAAAGGGTGGTAAGAACAGTCATGGCGGCGGCCGTAAAGCCGGCGACAGCTAGCGACTGATGACCCGTGACGCCGTTTCGACGGCGTCAGGACAGAAACCTGTGGGCCAGGCGGTCCGCAGGTTTCTGTTTATTTGCGTACGCTTTCACTTACCCATCGTCTATTGTCCGCAACGGAAGAAAAGGAGCAGGATAATTAAATTATAGCAACCTTAATAATTAAGCGCTGTTTACCGCAACGGCAATGTGCCGGCGAAGCGGTAAGGGCGAGTAAATGACGGCACTGTTTTTATGGCTGTGGAAAGGGAAGATATTGTCAGCCGGGTATTAACCGCCGGATGCCAGGGGGGGGGGGGGGCAGCAACACATCCGCTTGCTAAATATTGTTCAGATCTAAGGTAATAAAATGAAACTGACGCCGGTATTTATTAAGCGTTGTCATCTTGTGGCCGCCGTTATGTGGGTGGGTCTGGCGATACCCTCGTTAATCTGGTGGAAAGACAGCGTCCTGTGGGTCATTCTCATCAGTATTTACGCTAATATTGTTGGGCATTTATCCGGATATAGCGCAGCGCGAGCTGACCAGGCGGCGGAAGAGAATGAAGATTCCCCGTCAAAATAAAAAATTAATGATCAGAGGTGTATATGACGGATAGTGAAAATTACCATAACTGGCTTCGCGATGCCCATGCCATGGAAAAACAGGCCGAGTCACTGCTTATGGCCACCATCAGACGCCTCGATAATGAACCGCAATTACGGACCCGCCTTGAACAACATCTCTATGAAACCCGTCGGCAACTGTCGGCCCTGCAGGACCTTATCGCCCGCAACCACATTTCCCGCTCGGCGCTGAAGGATGCGATGAGCCGGGTCGCAGCCCTGGGCCAGACTATTGGCATCATGCTGCCCGGCGATGAGCTCATTAAACTGATTATCACCGCCTACGTTTTTGCCCATTTTGAGGTCGCCTGCTATACCGCTTTATTAACGGCGGCGAAGCGAGTGGGGGACCATAGCGCGATGCCTACTCTGGAAGGGATCCTTGCCGAAGAGAGAGGGATGGCTGACTGGCTGCTGCATCATCTGCCGGCGCTGACCGGGCAATATCTGATGCATAACAATCTGCCCGGCGTTGAGGCCGGACAATAAGCCGCCGGAGTCAATTATGGTTAAGCGCCACACCATCGCGCTGCTCGCCACTGAGAAAGCGGTTCCGCTGAAATTAACCGCCAGGCAGCAGGCGCTGGTGGACGCGGTGGCGAACAGGGCCCCTCCTGCAGAGCCCGATCCCGTATCGCCTGTCGGCAAAGCAGACGTCAGGAACAGGAGGGCGCGCTGAGGAAGCTGACAGTGGCGGGCAGAACGCAAGGTGATAGTGATGCAACAGGAAGAGTGGTTTCACAGAGCGGTCATCTATCAGGTGGACAGTTCTCTGTTTTACGATGCCAATGGCGATGGGTTTGGCGATCTTGCCGGTATCCGCCAAAAGCTGCACTACATTCGTAGTCTGGGGGCGACGGTGCTCTGGCTGACCCCTTTCTATCTCACCCCACTGCAGGATGATGGCTATGATATCAGCGACCATCTGCAGCCCGATCCCCGCTTCGGGACCATCGCCGACGTGATTGAGCTGATTGCCCGCGCCCGGGAGCTGGGACTGCGGGTGATCGTTGAGCTGGTTATCCAGCACACCTCCGCCCGGCACCCGTGGTTTCAGGCGGCGCGACGCGATCCCCGCTCGCCGTGGCGGCCATACTATCTTTGGGCCGATCGGCCGCCGGAGAACGACGATCCGCCCATGTTTCCCGGCGTCGAGGAGAGCGTCTGGAGCTGGGACGACCAGGCCGGACAATACTATCGTCACATGTTTTATCGGCATGAGCCCGACCTGAATCTCGCTCATCCGCCGGTGATCGCCGAAATAGAAAACATCATCACCTTCTGGCTGCAGGCCGGGGTGTCAGGATTTCGCCTCGATGCGGCGTCACATCTGGTGAACCAGGCCGGGAAGGGCGAAGAGGCGCGGGGCTACCCGCTGCTGACGCATCTTCGCCAGGTCGTGCAGCGCCTCAATCCCGACGCGATACTGTTGGGTGAAGTAGACGTGGAGGTGGAAGCGTATCGCCATTATTTCGGCCGCGGCGATCGGCTGCAGATGGTGCTCAATTTCTGGCTTAATAAATACCTCTATGTCAGCCTGGCGCAGCAGCGCGCCACACCGGTGGTGAAGGCGCTGCAGGCGATGGTGGCCCCGCCGGACGGATGCTGCTTCGTCAACTGGCTGCGTAACCATGATGAACTGGACCTGGAGGGGATTGGCGAACGCAACAAGCGCCAGGTTATCCGTACCTTTGCCCCGGATAAATCGATGTCGGTTTACCAGCGCGGCGTGCGCCGGCGGCTGGCGCCGATGCTGGGTGGCGATACCCGACGCATCGCGCTGGCCCATGCTATCCTGCTGGCGCTGCCTGGCGTGCCGGTGATGCGCTATGGCGACGAGATTGGTATGGGCGACGATCTGCGCTTACCGGAGCGCTACGCGGTCCGAACGCCGATGCAGTGGTCGGCGGCGCCCAACGGCGGCTTCTCCCGGGCGGCGCGGGAGGATTTGCCGGTAAAACCGGTGGCCAGCGGACGGTTTCGCTACCAGCGGATCAATGTCGAAGCGGCGCTGCGCCACCCCCGCTCGCTACTGCATCGGGTGCGCAATATGGTGCTGGCGCGCACGGAATATACTGAACCGGGATCCATCCCTTTTACCCTCCTTACGGTGAAGCCTGCCGCTGTGCTGGGCTTGTGCTATCGCAGTGAATCGCGGGAGGTGTTGATGCTGGCGAACTGCAGCCAGCAGGCGGTAGAGGTCCAGCTCCCGCCGCTGGCCGAGGGCTACTGGAGCCCGATTCTGGAAGATAAGTTCTACCAGGACGGGCTGCATGGCGGGAAAGAGGCGCGGCTGGCGCTCTCAGGGTATGGCTACCGCTGGTTCAGCCGCAGCCTGCCTTAGCGCCGTCTCCCCGGTCGACGGAACAACGCCCGCAGGGCCATCGTCGCCACCGCCACGCCGACGCCGGCAGCCACTTTTCCCGGGAGATCGGCGCTGATGGTCACTGCTTTACGCCGCGCGCCATCGTTAAAAGGGCCGTGCCCGGGATGATTGCCGCGCACCGGCGTGAACAGGTCGTCCTGGTGCTCTGCCGGCTTCGGCTGGCCGGTAAACTGTCCCTCCCACGCTTTCTTCACCATCAGCCGATCGAGCAGACGAGGGAAGAAGACCTGGCCGAGGATCGACTGGATGGTGCTTTTCCCCACCCACAGCTCGTTGACCGGCCGCTGGATCACGCTGTAGATAGCCTCGGCGGCGACCTCCGGCTGATAGACCGGCGGTACCGGCTGCATGGCCTGATCCATTTTGTTGCGTGCCCAGCCAAACTGAGCGGTGTTCATCCCCGGCAGCTGGACCATGGTCAACTGGATGTGGCTTTTCTCATGCATCAGCTCGGTGCGCACGGCATCGGTGAAGCCGCGAATGGCCGCTTTGGCTCCGCAATAGGCCGACTGCAGGGGGATCGAGCGCCAGGCCAGCGCCGATCCAGCCTGAATAATCACCCCCCGATCCCGGGGCGTCATCACCTCCAGCGCCGCGCGGGTGCCGTTGACATAGCCAAGATAGGTCACCTCCGTCACCCGGCGAAATTCGTCGTCGCTCATCTGACGAAAGGGCGCCAGCACGGTGGTCATGGCGTTGTTGATCCAGACGTCTATGGCACCGAGGGTGGCTTCCACCTCGGCGGCGGCGCGCTGCACAGCCCCGGCATCGGCAACATCGGCGCTAATCGCCAGCGTTTTGACGCCAAACCGTTCGCAGGCCTGCTGCGTCTCCTGCAGACCCGTTTCATCGCGGGCGATCAGCGCCACGTGATACCCTGCGCGGGCGAAACGCAGCGCGGTGGCTTTTCCTGCCCCGGCGGTTCCGCCGGTAATAACCATCACGGACATAGTGACCTCATTCATTTTTTCGCTATCGTAAATTTAAGCTGCACGGATCGAATAATTATTAAGCACAAATAGCAACGGTGAGGTGGGAAATATCCTGGAATAAGCGCAGTGTGAATCAGGCGACATATCCTGATGACTCTGGCCTGTTTCTGCATAAGCAGGCGTTGAGGTTCTATAATCTGTAATGTCCCTGACAACCCGCGAGGAGGAAAAATGTTGACATTAAACACGCGTAGCGTTGAAAAAGAAGAGGATGACGCCACCCGCGCCCCGGAATCGGGGGATAAACAACCGGAGCGCGATAAATAGCTATTCCGGTGTTATTCCTGTTGCGGAATAATGGATATCTGGCCGTTACGTTCGAGAATAGCGAATTTGATCGCTTTCAGTTCATAAATCCCATGGTGCTGCCTGGCCGCCAGCAGGATATCATCGACAGAAATATTGACGAGCTTGATTTTCTCATCGATGACAGCACCATTTTCCACCACGATAACCGGCGTGCCATCAAGGAAATTTTCCGCCTGGGCAAATTTTTTCTTAATATAACCAAATAAAATATCAATACTCACCAGGGTGACGATAGTCAGCATCGAACCGGTGACGGAATAGTCTGTGCTGAGCATCGCCTGCTGGGTAGCTTCGCTGATAATCAGCAGCAATATCAGGTCAAAATTCGTTAACTGCATCAGGGTTCGTCTGCCGGCAATCTTGAAAATAATCAGCAATATCAGATAGATTGCTGCGGCTCTAAGGACCATTTCCATCGCGACTCCTACGGATAGACAAACTGCTGCCAGCTGACGGCAGGGCGATCGTTGACGGCCGCCTGCAGGGAGAGAGTGCCTATGGTTTTGGGGGTAATCGCTAACCACACCGAGAGCGGTGAGCGGCTGGTCGTCCGCTGATACACCAGATATAATTTCCCGTCGGCACTGTACATTTTATCCGGCTGCGGGCGGATATCGCCAAGCTGGTAGCGAGTTAATAACGTGGCGGCGAAGCTGATCGTGGTGTCATTTTCCTGGGTGGGTTTGATCTGAATATTCAGTTCGGTTTCACTCATCAGTCTGGCATAACGCTGGTAATCGACGATTAATTCACCTCCGGCGCTTTCCCGGTGCGCCTCACTGAAATAACCAGAGGACCACAGGCCGCTTAACGCGGTAAGGATAATGAGGCTGAGTACAATTATCCCATAGCGCCTGAAGCGATATTCAAAGCGGAGGGCTCGTTCATTTTCGTCGACGATGGGACAAGGCTGTTGATTCTCAATCATTATTATTTTCCCCGCGTTTCGTTTCGGCATCAGCGCAACGATAAGGACATTCTTATATTAGACGATATCAGAACAATTGACTTTGTAAAAATGGCCAGCCTCAGCCAGGCTTTATTCTGTTCATCAGCAAAAACAAGGAGGCATGATGAAAAAATTAGCCTTGGCCATGGCCTGTTTGTTTGCCGCCGCTGTCGCGCAAGCGGACGATAAGGGCGGTTTTAGCCAGGATGCCGCGCCGCCGCCGCCGCACAAACTGGATGACGGCTATCGCGGCGTTGAGGAGGGGCGGATCATGACCGTTGAGCAGGCGAAAACCATGCACGACGGCGCCACGATTTCGCTGCGCGGCAATCTGCTGACCCGGCAGGGAGATGACCGTTATCAGTTTCGCGATAAAAGCGGCACCATCACCGCCATTATTCCGGTTGCCGCGTTTAATGAACAGCATGTAGAGCCTGACGATCTGGTCAGTATTAACGGTAGCCTTGATCGCAAAATGACGCCGCCGGTAGTGCGTATCGATCGCCTGCTCAAACAGTCGCCTAAATAAGGGGAGCTTGCCGGTATGAGCACAACATCTCACACGCATGGCGAGGAGCGCGGGAAGCACCCTGCGCGCGAGGCGCCAGGCGAACAGGGCGAAGTGCCGCGTAAACGGGACGACAGCGAGGATGACAAAACCGATCCTTACCATCCTCACGATGGCCGTTAGCGTCACCCGCAACGGGAACTTTTCGGGAACGCCGGGGTGGCGGGCCGCAGAATAGACGCAGGTTCGGCATCAGGCACTATACTTTTTGTTCGACATCATCACAGGAGGAGTCATATGGCGATTCATAAGAAAGGGCTGGCGCACTGGGAAGGCGATCTCAAGCATGGCAAAGGCACCGTGTCGACGGAGAGCGGGGCGCTGAGCCAGCAGCCCTACGGCTTTAACACCCGTTTTGAAGGGGTGAAAGGCACCAACCCTGAGGAGCTGATCGGCGCCGCGCATGCCGCCTGCTTCTCGATGGCTCTGTCGCTGATGCTCAGCGAAGAGGGCTATACCGCGACGTCCATCGACACCACCGCGGTGGTCACCCTCAATAAAACCGACGGCGGGTTTGCGATAACCGACATCGCGCTGCAAAGCCAGATTGTCCTGCCGGGCGTCGCGCCGGCGGCGTTCGATGAGATCATCCAGAAAGCGAAGGCCGGCTGCCCGGTATCGCAGGTGCTGAAAGCCAATATCACCCTCGACTACCAGCTGAATCCGTAAGCTGTCGTGCCCGCACTCTGCGGGCACCGTTCCCGCGATCTCTCTCCCCGCCACTGCCTCCGCTGCGCAATAGTGGTATCTTTGGTCCTTTCGCAAACGTAAAGGACTCCATCATGATCGGCATTCGCGGGATGATCGAGGCGCAGGTGCTCGGCCTGACCGGCATGGCGCTAAAAGAGATTGACTTTGAACAGCCCAAAGGGGAGCCGGGGCTGTTTGGTCCGCAATCAGCCATCTGGCAGGTGCATGGCGATTTTACCTCTATGTTGTGCGGCGGCATTAGCGCGCTGCTGCTGCAGATGCTGCATCCCCTGGCGCTGGCCGGCGTCTGGGACCACTCCCGTTTTCGCGAGGATATCTTTGGCCGCCTGCGCCGCACCAGTCAGTTTATCTCCGCCACCACCTTCGCCGCCACCCCCGACGCGGAGCGGCTGATCGCCAAAGTGCAGGGGATCCATCAGCGGATCGCCGGGGTGGACAAGGACGGCACGCCGTATCAGGCAAGCGACCCGGCGCTGTTGACCTGGGTGCATGTCGCCGAGTGCAGCCGCTTTATGGCCTCCCACCTGCGCTATAAGCGCACGGTGGTCAGCGACCAGCGCCAGGAGGACTATTTTCGCGAGTCGGCGGAGATCGCTCGCCGGCTGGGGGCCGAGGATATTCCCCGGACGCCGAATGAGGTCGCGGACTATCTTGAGGCGATGCGCCCGCAGCTGCGCTGTGACGAACGTACCCGGGAGGTGGCCGAGGTGCTGCTCACCACCCGTCTGCCGGGTCGCCTGAGTCAGCCGGTTGGCCAGGTGATGATGCGGGCCGGGATCGATCTTCTGCCGCCATGGGCGCAGGAGATGCTGGGACTGTCGCTGACGCCGCTGCAGCGGCGCACGACGCGTCTGATGGTGCAGGCTATCGCCCGCGTGCTGCGCGCCTCGGTACGCAACGGCGCCTGGCATTGCGCCATGCGCCGGATGGCAGAGGCGTGATTCAGCCCGCCTCGCCCAGGTGCCGGGCAATCAGCGCCTCCAGGCTACCGTCCGCTCGCCATTCGTTCAACGCGTCGTTCACCGCGCTAAAGCGGGCCACGTCTTCCCGGGCGACGCAGATGGCCTGGTGGATCTCGGTAAAATTATCCGCCAGGACCCGCACCTCCGGATGGCGGCGCGCTGTCGCCTCCAGCGGCTGACGGATGCCGGCGACCATATCCCCTTCACCGGCGAGGAAGGCGTCGATGGCCTCCTGCGAGGAGGGGAGACGATTCAGGCTGGCGTGCTGCAGATGGCGGGTTAGCCACAGATCGTAGGCGGCGTTTTGCCCGACGTTAATCGTGGTTGCCGGGCGATCCATATCGGCCACGCTCTGGCAGGGCGAACCGGCTCTCACCAGCGCGGTTCCCTGGATGGTGATATAGGGAGAGGTAAAGCGCAGGGTCGCCTCCCGTGCCGGATCGATGGCCAGAAAGGCAATATCCCAGCGTTCGCCGCCGGCGTCGGCCACCACTTTACCGGCGGCAGGATAGGTGACGAACTCGGCGGCGACGCCCCAGCGCTTCGCCAGTCGATGGCTGAGCTCGGGGGTAATGCCTGTCGGCACGCCCCTTTCGCCAGGATGGGCCAGTACCGCATTGCCCAGATTAATGGCAAAACGCAGCCGGGAGGGTGTGATATCTGACATCGCTGACTCCTGTGGTGGCTAAGAGAAGGCGGCCCGACCTGTCGGCGCCAGTGATAAGATAGTCCATCCGCGCGCGGTTGTACCTCTCCGGCCACACTTTCAGAATCTATTCATTAACGACCGCAGCGAATTCGTTAAACCGCAAGGCAATGACTTTTATATTGTTAAGCATAAACTCAGCTTGTCAGTTTATTCTTCCCGCTCACTGAGGGAGAGAAATAATGACACAACATAATTTTGACAATGATAATAAATATCATCAGCGTTCGGAGCAGGCGCGAAAGAGTACCCTGGTTAGCGTGGTGGTCAATATTTTTCTCTCCGCGTTGCAGATTGCGGTGGGAATATTCTCGGGTTCCCAGGGGTTAATTGCCGATGGAATGCACTCTTTTTCCGATCTGCTCGCCGATGGCGTTGTGTTGGTGGCGAATAAAAAGAGTCGCCGGCCCTCTGACCACGATCACCATTATGGCCACTGGCGCTATGAGAACGGCGCCTCTCTGATCCTCGGCGCGATCCTGGCGCTGGTCGGGGTCGGTATGCTGTGGTCTGCAGCGGGTCATCTCGCGCAACCGCAGACGATTGCGCCGGTGCACAGCGTGGCGCTGTGGATGGCGCTGACGGCGCTGGTGGTCAAAGAGGGACTGTTTCGCTATATGCTGGCGGCCGCCAGGCGGCTGAACTCCTCGCTGCTCATCGCCAACGCCTGGCATGCCCGCTCGGACGCCGCGTCATCCCTGGTGGTGGCGCTGGGGATCATCGGTAATCTGGCCGGGTTTGCCTGGTTCGATCCGCTCGCCGCGCTGGCGGTGGGGCTGGTGATTACGCGGATGGGCTATCGTTTCGCCGCCACCGCGCTGCACGATTTAATGGACCGCGCCGTCGATGAAGAGACGCAGCAGGCGATCGCCGGCACGCTGCGGGCCACGCCGGGCGTGGCGGGTCTGCACGATTTGAAAACCCGTAAGGCGGGGGATCTGGTGCTGGTGGATGTCCATCTCGAGGTGGCCGGAGAGCTGTCGGTAGCCGAAGGGCATCAGATTGCCCGGCAGGCGCGGGCGCGGGTCATAGCGCACCATCCGGTGCTCAATGTGATGGTGCATCTCGATCCCAGCGCGGCGGTTGCCGGTTCGCCGGGGGAGGCAAACTGCCTGACGTCATAAGCAGAAAACAGACTGGCTCAGCGGTTATTTAACCTCTGAGCCATTATTCCTCGCGCCACCCGCTCGCACATTGATTGCCCGAACGATAAATAAGACTCATACTGAGCCGGCCATGACCATCGCTAAATAATGGCGCAGATCTGCCCGTTGCAGTTAACGATAAAATAAACCAATCGGTTCATCGATACTCTCTATTTTTTATTAAGAGATAATAACCAGAGCGGTAATTCAGGAAGTCAGACAATGATCATTCGGCCAGAACAACACTGGTTTCTTCGCCTATTTGACTGGCACGGCTCCGTGCTGTCAAAAATCATCTTTCGTCTGCTGCTTAATGTGCTGATGTCCATCATCGCCATTATCAGCTATCAATGGTACGCGCAGCGGGGGATCCACTTAACGGTGGCGCCGTTCAGCCTGCTGGGGATCGCGATAGCGATTTTCCTCGGCTTTCGCAACAGCGCCAGCTACAGCCGCTTCGTCGAGGCGCGCAATCTGTGGGGGACGGTGCTTATCGCCGAACGTACGCTGGTGCGCCAGTTGCGCAATATCCTGCCGGCCGAACACGATGCCCATCGCCGCATTGTCAGCTACCTGGTGGCTTTTAGCTGGAGCCTGAAGCACCAGCTACGCAAAACCGATCCGACGGCTGAGCTGCGGCGGTTGCTGCCGGCGGACCAGGTGGCGGAGATCCTCGCCAGCTCAATGCCTACCAACCGGATCCTGCTGCTGGTCGGCAACGAAATCGGCCAGCTGCGCGAGGCGGGCAAGCTTAGCGACATCACCTATGGGCTGATGGACAACAAACTCGATGAGCTGGCGCACGTGCTGGGCGGCTGCGAAAGGCTGGCCACCACCCCGGTGCCGTTCGCCTATACCCTGATCCTACAGCGCACCGTGTATCTGTTCTGCACGCTGCTGCCGTTCGCCCTGGTCGGGGATCTGCACTACATGACGCCGTTTGTCTCGGTCTTTATCTCCTACACCTTTTTGTCGTGGGATTCACTGGCGGAAGAGCTGGAGGATCCCTTCGGCACCGCCGCCAACGACCTGCCGCTGAACGCGATGTGCAATACCATTGAGCGCAATCTGCTCGACATGACCGGTCAACATCCGCTGCCGGAGACGCTGCGTCCGGACCGGTACTTCAACCTGACCTGAGCCCCTGCGCACCGGGCAGTTTCCGCTGCCCGGTCATCACTTTCCCGCGCCCATGCGACCCGCCGCGCGGAGGGAGCGATAAAAGCAAAATTTGCAAATAAGTTAAATTTAACACCCGATAGATAACATCAATTATACAGATTTGTGGTGTATGTTATTATTCGGTTAACAAACGCAGTACCTACGCTTTCCCATCGTACTATCCTTGAGAAACAGCATTCTTATCAGGTGACGCCGCGCACACCACGCCTCGTCGCCGGGGTCGTCGCACGCTTTTTTTCCGCTGGCGGCGGCCAGAACAGAGCAGCAGGAGTAAAAAGATGACCAATAAAAGACGCGCGGTTCCCGGTGTTCACCCTTATGACGGTCCGGCAGGCGGGTGGGGCGCGTTGAAGGCGACGGCCATCGCCGTGCGTACCCAGATGGATGCCTTTGAAGCGCCCGCCACGCTGCTGCGAACCAACCAGCCTGACGGCTTCGATTGCCCGGGCTGCGCCTGGCCGGATAAAGAGCATAAATCCACTTTTCAGTTTTGCGAAAACGGCGCCAAAGCTGTGACCTGGGAGGCGACCACCAAACGGGTGACGCCAGCGTTCCTCGCGGCTAACACCGTGACCTCCCTGCTGGCGAAAAGCGATTTTGAACTGGAGGGCTATGGCCGCTTAACCCATCCTTTGGTTTACGACCGCGCCAGCGACACGCTGCGCCCGGTGGCGTGGGAAGAGGCTTTCGCCCGTATCGGCGAGATCCTTCGCGGCCTGCAGCCGGATGAAGTTGAATTCTACACCTCCGGACGGGCCTCCAATGAAGCGGCATGGCTGTTTCAGCTGTTTGCCCGCGAGTATGGCACCAATAACTTTCCCGACTGCTCTAACATGTGCCATGAATCCACCAGCGTGGGCCTGCCGCAGTCGATCGGCATTGGCAAAGGCACCGTTTCCCTCGACGATTTTGACCAGACCGAGCTGGTGATCTCTATCGGCCATAATCCGGGCACCAACCACCCGCGGATGATGGGCACCCTGCATGAGCTTTCCCGCCGCGGCGTGCCGATTATCGTTTTTAATCCGCTGCGTGAGCGGGCGCTGGAGCGTTTTGCCGACCCGCAGAACGTGATGGAGATGGCGACGTATCGCTCGACGCCGATCGCCTCGACCTACTACCAGGTGCGGGCCGGCGGCGACGCGGCGGCGCTGAAAGGGATCGCCAAAGCGCTGCTGCAGCTGGAGGAGGAGCAGGGCCAGGTGCTCGACCACGCGTTTATTGCGCAACATACCCAGGGGTTCGCCGCCTTCGCCGAGGATCTGCACGCCACCCGCTGGCAGGACATTGAGCAGGAATCCGGCCTGACGCGCGAGTCGCTGACCCAGGTCGCCGTGGCCTACGCCAAATCCAGGGCCACCATCGTCACCTACGGCATGGGGATCACTCAGCATAATAAAGGCACTTCCAACGTCCGGCTGATTGCCGACCTGCTGCTGATGCGCGGCAATATCGGCAAGCCGGGAGCCGGCATCTGTCCGCTGCGCGGCCACTCTAACGTGCAGGGAAACCGCACCGTTGGGATCAGCGAAAAACCCTCCGCGGCCTTCCTCGACAGCCTGCAGCGGGTGATGGGGATCACGCCGCCGCGGCATCATGGTCACGATGCGGTGAAGGCGCTGGAGGCCATGATCGCCGGCGACGCCAAAGCCCTGATCTGCCTCGGGGGCAACTTCGCCGTGGCGATGCCGGATCACGAACGCGCCTTCCCGGCGATGCGCGGCCTTGAGCTCAGCGTGCACGTCGGCACCAAGCTCAACCGCTCGCACCTGCTGACGGCGAAAGAGACCTTTATTCTGCCGTGCCTTGGCCGCACCGAGCTTGACCTGCAGGCCAGCGGCCGACAGTCGATCACCGTCGAGGATTCGATGTCGATGGTGCATGCCTCGTCAGGCAAGCTAAAGCCCGCCTCGCCGACGCTGCGTTCGGAGCCGGCGATTGTCGCCGGTCTGGCGAAGGCCACTCTGCCGGCCAGCAAAGTGGACTGGCTGTATCTGGTGGAAGATTACGACCGTATTCGCGATCTGATCGAACAGACCATTCCGGGGTTCGAGAATTATAACCAGCGCATTCGCCATCCCGGGGGCTTTCGCATGCCGCTGCCGCCGACCGAGCGCATCTGGCCTACCGCCACCGGCAAAGCCATGTTCTCGGTTTTCAAAGGCGTGCATGAGAACGTGGTGGTGGAGGGCGAGGAGGTGATGCGCTTAGTGACCCTGCGCAGCCACGACCAGTACAACACCACCATCTACGCTATGGATGACCGCTACCGCGGCGTCTTCGGCCGCCGCGACGTGCTGTTTATGAACGAGCAGGATATGGCCGCCCAGGGTCTGGAGCATGGCGATCGGGTCGATATCCACACTGCGCTGCCGGGCAGCTCGCTGACGCTCAGAGATATCACGGTGGTGGCCTATGGCATCGCGCCCGGCACCGTCGGCGCCTATTATCCGGAAGCCAACGTGCTGGTGCCGCTGAACTATCTGGATGAAGAGAGCGGGACGCCCTCCTATAAGTCGGTCCCCGTCCGCCTGACGCTGCGCTCGAAAGAGATCCGCCCGCTGTCCGGCGTGCGTTAAAGAAGGAGGGCGTTGGGCGGCGTCGCGCCGTCCTGCGCCCGTCGCCCCCTCGTCTCCTCGCTTGAATTTATCGGTTATGAAACTAACATTCTGGTAACCTGTGCGCGGCCCCGGGGGTGAACGGCGGGGTTCAAACGGGAAAAAGAATGGACATTAAGCAACTCAAGTATTTGATCGCGCTCGATCAGACGCGCCATTTTGGCCAGGCGGCGGCAGCCTGCCATATTACCCAGCCGACCCTCTCCATGCGCATTCGTAATCTGGAAGAGGAGCTGAACCTGACCCTTATCCAGCGCGGCCAGCGCTTCGAGGGTTTTACCCCGGAGGGGGAGCGGATCCTGGCCTGGGCGCGGGCGGTGCTGGCCGCCCATGACGGTCTGGCGGCGGAGGCGGCCATTTGTCGCGGACAGATGGTCGGTCAGCTGCGGGTTGGCATGGTGCCGCTGGCGAGCCTCAATCCGATGCAGCTGATTAAACCTCTCGCGGAGAAATACCCGGCGCTGCAGTTCAGCCTGCTGTCAATGACCTCGGAGCAGATTATCGATGGCGTCAGCCGCAACCAGCTGGACCTGGGGATCTGTTACCTGCAGCATCTGGATGAACGTCTGTTTAAGATCGCCCGGCTGCCGCAAACCCGGATGGGACTGTTGCACGATAAACGCCATTTCGACTTCAGCGACGGGACGCCGGGGTGGGATACGCTGGCGACGCTGCCCCTTGGCTTTCTGACCAAGGGAATGTACTACCGGGAATCCATTGAAATCAGCTTTAAGGCCAAAGGGCTAACGCCGAAGTCTGTCTTTGAAAGCGATTCGACGTTTCAGATTATCCAGGCGGTGCAGGCGGGGATCTGCTGCGCCATCATGCCGCTCAACAACGGCCTGGAAGCCCTCAGCGACAATCTTGATATCCTGCCCATCGTCGAAAGCCAGGTCGATTCGCAGCTGGCGCTGATTATGCGCCAGCAGGAGCCGGTCTCGACCCTGGCGGAAAAATGCTTCGCCGAGGCGCAGGGTATTTTTGGCTGAGGTGGCGCGACTGGCCGGGCGGCTAGTCAGCAACCATGTCTACATAGTCCCCCGAGGGGGCCAGCAGAGCTCCGGCAGAGCAAGGGCATGGGCATGGGTAGAAGTGATAGTGCGGCGCTTCACACCAGTGTTCAAATGGGCTTTGTTGAATAAATCAGATTTCGGGTAAGTCTCCCCCGTAGCGGGTTGTGTTTTCAGGCAATACGCACGCTTTCAGGCATACCTGCTTTCGTCATTTTGTTCAGCGC